>JBARBN010000036.1:0-8974 GCA_049793155.1 Nitrospirota bacterium | reverse complement strand
GCTCGGTGATGTCCTCAATGGCCAGGAGGATGATCCGTTCCTTGCCCTTCCCTCGTTTAATTTGCCGGGCATTCAAAAGCATTACTCGTCTGCCGATGGCGGCAAAATTGTGTTCAACCTCATAGTTATCAAAAGTTGTCTTTTGGGGAAGGATGGTTTCGAGCAGTTCACGCAGCAAGGGGATATCCCACTGTTTATTGCCCAGATCATAGATCAACTGTCCCACGGTCTCTTCAGGTTTTACCTTGAAGAATTCATAGAAGGAACGGCTGACGGTGACCACCCTGAGGTCTTGATCCAAGGAAATCAGGGGTTCACGCACGGTGTTGATGACGTTCTCGGCGAATTCATGGGCTTCATCTATTTCGTCATTCAGGAACTTTATTCTGAGAAGCGACTTTACCCTGGCTAACAGCTCATGTTTATCAAAAGGCCTGGAAACAAAATCATCACAGCCTGACTCAAGGGCCTTTACCTTGTCTTCATTCTTCTCATGAGCCGTGATCATAATTACCGGGATACGCCCTGTCTTTTTTTCCGCCCGCAATTGCGACAGTACTTCGAAGCCGGACATCCCGGGCATCACTACATCCAGCAGGACCAGATCGATATCATTATTCGAAAGTATTTTCAGCGCTTCTTCACCGCTTGCCGCCTGGACAATTTCATACCCCCGCGGAACAAGATGCGCTTCGAGAAGTTTAATATTAGGGAGTTGATCATCGACAACTAATATTACTGGTTTGTCTTTCATCGTCTGTCTCCGTTGCAGGTGACTTTTCAGTAAATTATTTTTATTGATCCTCGCTTTTCACGTTGGGGTGCGCTCCCGGCGCTTTTGCAATCAATGTGCCGGGGTACCGACCTTTCTGAGGTCGATATATCCCCGTTGAACGTCGACCGATACCAGCTGCACGCGGATGCGGCTGCCGACATCAACGCCCTCGAAGCCCTGGACCAGCCGGCCTTCGACAGGGACCGTGAGAAGGCGCGCCCACGTCCCTTTTTCAGCCGCGCCGGTGACGATGGCATCGAACTCCTCGCCGATCCGGTGTTCCAGCAGCATTGCCGCCGCGGATTTTCTGACCAGTCGCTCGACCTTGTTCGCGGCGTCCTCTTCTTCCGTGCAATGCTTGGCCAGGACGTCCAGCTCGTCATTGCTGTACGGTGACGGTGTTCCTTCTATGGCGGCCTTCACCAGGCGCTGCGTGATGAGGTCGGTATACCGGCGATTCGGCGCCGTGGAATGGGTATAGTCCTTTACCGCGAGGCCGAAGTGCCCCGGGGCAGTGGCGCCCGGAAGTTCCGCGACATATTCACCAGACCCCAGAAGTTTGATGACGGAGAGGGAGAGGTCGGGGAATCGAAGGGGATCGGCCGTCCGTTCCTTTGCCAGAAACTCTTCAAGCGCCTTCGGATCAGGCTGGTGGGGAAGCGTGAAGCCTTTTTCTCCGGCAAGCTCGACGATCCGCTCCCATCGTTTTGGCGTGCGAACCACGCGGCGGATGGACGAAAGTTTTCGCGACGACAGATACCGGGCGGTCACGCCGTTTGCGGCTATCATGAAATCCTCGATAATATCCTTTGCGCGGTTCTTTTTTTCCTCCACGAGACCGCGGAGTTCATCGCCTTCGAATACCGGTCTCGCTTCTATTGTCTCAAGGCTGAGCGCGCCATGTATATGCCGCAAGTTTTTCATGACCTGTGCAGCCCTGTCCTGCAGGCGCATATTCTCCTCAAGTCCCGGTATTGCGGCAAGTGCCGCGGGAATGCCTCCACTGCCTTCCAGCCATGCGGCAACGCTGTTATATGCCAGCTTCGCCCGGTTGCGGACGTGCGCCCGGTAGATATCGGACCTCTGAAGGGACCCGTCCGTGTTGATCACCGCTTCAATGACAATTGCCCGCCGGTCCTCATTGAAATTCAGAGAGGTGAGATCGGTCGAAAGCTTCTCAGGAAGCATTGGGAACGTCCTGGCTGCGGTATACACCGAGGTGGTATTATGGCGGGCGTGTTCGTCAATTGCCGATCCGTCTTTCACGAGCAGGTCCACGTCAGCCACGGCAACAAGGATCTTCACCCTGTCTCCGGGCATTGCCTCGGCCACCGTGAGCTGGTCCAGGTCCCGGGAGTCATCGTTGTCAAGGGAAGCCCAGAGGAGGTTCCTCAGGTCGCGAACCGGCTCCTTGTTCACTGCTGCAGATATCCTTATCTCGCCAAGTTCGGCGGATACTGCCGCGGAAAAATCAGGGAGCAACCCTCTCTCGAGCATCGCACGCCGGGCGATCCCCTGTAAAATCGATCGATGCTGTTTGTCATGGTCATTCATGTCGTTTCTCCCCGTCTTTAAATCAGGAAATCTCATCCTGACGGCACCCTTGCGCCACCCATTCCTTTAATAAGAAAAAGAGAGCCCGACGAACCCCCTGCGTCCGAACTGATCGAATCGCATCAGGGTTTCTCCGTAGCCGTACCAGTACTGCAGATACAGTGCAAAATTCGTATTCGGAAGCTGCTGCCGGAATTCCAATTCATAGGAATTTTTGCTTTGAGCGCGGAATATAGGCGTTTTCACATCCAGTTGATGGTCCCGCAAACTTCCGCCCCAGAGAAAGTTCCTGACGCTTACCCCGATCTCCCCCTGCCCCATGTAGTCGAGAAATTTATCGCCGCTGCCGATGGACCGAAGATAGGCGGTCTCATCGGAATAACCCGATGCATGCCAGAGTTTGACGTATAACATCGCCTTGTCCGACAGGAAGGAATTCGATTCTTCCAGTTTTTCCTTTGACTCGAGTCCGAACTTGATCAGAACATATTGCCTGTTCCAGCCCCGCGACTGGACGCCGGCCAGACCGTTTGATTCGTGCTCGATGGGACTGATTACGATGCTGCGCAGTTTAAGCCGGCCGGTGATCGTTGTGTTGACCGGATAATCTAAAAAGAACTCCGGATTAATATTGCTTTCCTCGAAAGGCCTTGACTGCTGCCCTACGTTCCAGAGTGTCTTCTGCGTATAGGCTACATAGGCCGGAAAAATATTGTACTTGAAGATATACAGGTTCGGCTTCAGCACCCTGAACTTCATGCTTATCTGAAACTTGGCCTGTGCGTTGGTGTTCCCGGGCCAACGGTTAAGAGAAAAATAGTTCACCTTGTGAGTGGATACAGGACTGTCCTTTTTTTCTCCGGAGTACGTCTTTTGAGATGATTGCTGTTGCTCAAATGGCAGCGTGTTCTCAGGAATATCCACGTCTTGTGGTTGACCCGCTGAATCATCCTGTCGGGCCGCCTTCGCGGGATCATCTGGTACAGAAAGCTCGCCGGCGCCGCCATTGGCGGCAAAAAACAGAGCAAACATAAACGCGAACACTGATTTAATCACAAGATCTCCGAAGCGATAAAGGGTCTTTTTCCGCATACGCAGAGTCGCAGAGAAAATATTTATATTTTCAATATGTATTTCTCCGTGTCTCCGAACCCAGGCAGTAGATAAACGCTTTTTTATGACTTCATTAAGAATGATCGGCCTCTGACTGCCCAAGTGCGGCCCTCACGATTCTGACCAATTCGTCTGTCTCAAAAGGCTTCTGGAAGTGCGCATACACTTCATTGCTGAGAGACTTTATATAGGACTCCACACCGGTATGCGCGGTAAGCATGATTATCGGTATATTCCGGTATTTTTTGTTGTCTTTGATCTTCCTGGACACCTGCAGGCCGTCCATCCCCGGCAGCATAAGGTCCAGCAGTACGAGGTCTATCGTCCTGGTCTTGATCTTCTGAAGGGCCTCTTCCCCGCTTGCAGCGCTTACCACCTCGTAGCCTCTCGGAACGAGTATGTTCTCGAGCAGTTTGAGGTTTGCGGGTTCATCGTCGACACAAAGGATGATCGGCTTTTTCTGCGGAGTCATGTTTTCACCTCGGGATCATTTTTTTTACGAGCTCGACAAATTTACTCGTATCTATGGGCTTCGTCACATATTCGTCAAACCCGGCCTCCAGGGCCTTTTCCCTGTCACCCTTCATGGCAAACGAGGTGACGGCCATCACCTTCAGCCTGCTCAGTTCCGGCGTTTTACGCAATTCCCGTATCACCGCAAAACCGTCCATAACCGGCATCTGCAGATCAAGCAGGATGAGATCGGGCATGTGCTCTCTGGCCATCTTCAACCCGGCCGCCCCATCGGCGGCCTCCAACACCTCATAACCGTGATACGTAAGTATCTGTCTCATGAGGATGCGGTTCTGCTCGTTATCTTCTACAACAAGAATTTTCTCAGGCATCTTTTTTTCTCCTCTGTTTTACGGGAATGACAAAGGCGAACAGGCTCCCTTTGCCGAACTCGCTCTCCACCCATATCCTCCCACCGTGCAGATCAACAAGTTTTTTTGTAAGCGCAAGACCGAGCCCGGTGCCCTCGAACTGTTTATCATAGGGCGACGATAATTGAGCAAACTCCTTGAAAAGCTTCGGGAGGTCTTCCTGCTTGATCCCTATGCCGGTGTCCCTGATGCCGATCTCTATGTCCTGAGCCCCATTTATCTCCTTCAAGATCACCAGCACCCGGCCGTTGTCGGGCGTGAATTTCACCGCATTGCTCAGGAGATTGAACACTATCTGCTTGAGTTTCCTTTCATCCGCCTCGATCACGATCGAATGGTCGGGCTCGAACTGCAGGTCCAGCCTTATCCCGTGCCTTAATGCCTTCTCCCGCTGCATGACCAGGGATGCGTCAAGCAGCTCTCGTAAAAACACGCTCTCCACGTCGAGCTCCATCTTGCCTGATTCCACTTTGGAGAGATCGAGGATGTCGTTGATAAGGCTGAGCAGGTGCCTTCCCGCTTTGAGGATGTACATCACGTTTTCGCGCTGAGACTCATTCAGCGTTCCGAGCAGTTGGTCCTCCAGGACCTCCGAAAAACCTATTATCGAATTAAGCGGCGTCCTCAGTTCGTGGCTCATGTTGGCAAGGAAGTCGGACTTGGCCATTGTTGCGGACTCGGCCTCGAATTGCGCCTTCTTCGCGTCCCGTGTTCGTTCCGCCAATTCCCGTTCCAGCCTCATTTTTTCAGTGACGTCTTCTATTGCAAGGAGGATCAGCTGGGAACCGATCTCCTCCTGAGCGATCCGGCGGGCATTGAGCAGCATTACTTTGTGCCCGATGCTTGAAAACACATGCTCCACCTCGTAGTCATCGAACTTGTTGTCCTGCGGAAGTATCTCTTCAAGCAGCGTCCGTAGCCCGGGAATGTCCCATTGCCGGTTTCCGAGGTCATAGATAAGATTTCCGATCGTTTCCCCCGGTGTCACCTTGAAAGAATCATAGAAGCTGCGGTTGGCCTTGAGGACCCTCAGGTCTGAATCCAGCACCAACAGGGGTTCACGCACGGTCTCAATAATATCTTCATTAGCCCTTGTTGCGGCCTCGGCATCGAATTGCGCCTTCTTCGCGTCTCGTGTTCGTTCCGCCAATTCTTTTTCCAGGCGCATTTTTTCAGTGATGTCTTCTATTGCCAGGAGGATCAGCTGAGGACCGCTTTCTGCTTGAATGATGCGGCGGGCATTGAGCAGCATTATCTTGTGCCCGATGCTTGAAAATACATGTTCAACTTTATAGTCGTCGAACTTGTTATTATTGGGGAGCATTTCTTCAAGCAGCGTCCGAAGGCTGGGAATGTCCCACTGCCGGTTTCCGAGGTCATAGATTAAATTGCCCACCGTTTCCTTCGGCATTACCTTAAAGGATTCGTAAAAGCTTCGGCTGGCCAAAAGGACCCTCAGATCTGCATCCAAGACCACAAGGGGTTCACGAGCCGTCTCGATAATATCCTCAAACATCTCAGTATCTCCTGTCTGTAACTGTTCAGGCCTCTGGATCGTTTCTTTTTTTTGACAAGGGTGGAACGTTTTCAACGGGCACTTCAGACCCGAGCAAAACAGCGACCCACCTCGTGCTTTTATTGAACTCGCATGCGAACTTCAGCGTCATGGTAAACGGTATGCACAGAACCACTCCTATCATGCCAAGCAGGCTTCCCCAAAAGACCAATGAGAGAAATACGACCAGTGTGGACAGGCCGAGCCTCCGCCCCATAAGATTCGGTTCGACCACGTTGCCGAGTATGAAACCAACGGTCAGATATCCGGCAGCGGCAAGTGCGGCATGGCCGATCCCGAGTTGAACAAGGGTGAGAAGAACCGCGGGGATCCCCGCGATGATGGCGCCAACATTGGGTACGTAGTGGAGCAGAAAGGCCAGGAACCCCCAGAGAACAGGAGATTCCACGCCGAGGATGGTGAGCCATATCCCGATCAGAATCCCGGCAGACAGGCTGATCCCCGTTTTGATGATCATATACCGCTTCATATCATCAATGAACCTCGTGAACTGGGGAAATGCCTGCAGAGGATCGCCGAGGACGGCGCGGAGTTTGAAAGGGAAGCTTGAGGCCTCGAGCAGAATAAACGTAACCGTGAGCAGGATCAAAATAATGTTGGAGAGCGCAGAACCCAACCCCCCGAGCATGCCGAGAGTCAGCTTCATTACCACATCCGGATTGACATATTCGAGCAGCACCTTGTCCGTGACCCGGATGCCTTTGGTTGCCAGCAGCGCCCTGAAGGCAGAGACTTCTTCCTGGATGCGTTGGTGATAGGTAGGCAGCGCATCGACAAAGTTGTTGAGGGACGTGGCTACAAGACCGCCGACGATCAGCAGAACGGCGATCATGCCTGTCACCACGATCAAAACCGCAATGGCGGTTGGAATGCGTCTCCGCTCGAACCAGAGTACCGGCGGCGTCCCGAGCATGGCAAGAAAAACGGCGACCAGGATGGATACCAGGACCGACTGCGCCTGGTTGATGCCCCCGATGATGATCACGAGAGCGGCCACGATGATGAGGAAACGGATTCCCCGCTGTGAATTACTCTGTTCGCTCATGGACTAATACCTCTTCTCTGGCCTGCGCCGTAAGAGCGTCCGGTCCATTCTGAGACCTCCGTCATGCTTAAGTTGAAAAAGCCGGCCTTTGTCGTGCGTCGTGAACTCAACCGTTTCTCGACACACTCGATCTCCGGCATTCTCCCTGTTCAGACGGACTCAATGGCGGTCGGCGTAGAAGTCGCGCCACTCGACGGCGCCGAAATTGATGTCGCCGAGGAAGTTATAGGCGAGACTGACGGTTCCCACCGTCTGGTGCCTGTCGGACAAAGTGGAATAGTAGGCATCGCGGTGCGACTCGACGTACTGGACGCCGATGGCGTGGCGGCCGTAAACACGCACGGTGAATGACGCGTTCCCGCGGAAGATATGCTCCGATCCGCTACTGTTGTCGGAGCCCGTCCCGGTGACATAGTACTCACGCCCTGTAAGGTCGAGCATGGCCGCCTGGCCGAAGATGAGGCGGAGCGCGAGCAGTCCCTGCGGGGTGTAGCCAAAGTGGTAGTCGCGTATCCCCGTTGCGACATCACCCACGGGGGCAATGGTGCCGGCCGCGCCGAAGCCGATGCCGCCAAGAAGCGAACCCTGGAGCGCCACGGAGTGCGAAAGCCACCACTGGGCGGTGGTGCCGAGCGAGAGGGCCGTGCTCGAGACGCGAAAGATCGACGGCGATATGTAGTCGTAGCTCCCGTAGAGTCCCCACACCCCTCGATAGTCGTCGCCAGCCGAGTATTTTGTTCCATAGAGGAGGCCGCGGGTCGTGATGTTCTCGAAGGCGTTGCCGCCGCTGCGCGCGATGGCGGTGAATTCGAAATGGAAGTAGTCGAAGGGGCGCTCGTAGCTATATCCGGGTTTCCCGGGGAGCCCGTAGGCCATGGAGAAGTCCCCCGTCGCCTCGGGATTCTTCACGGTTTTTCCGACGCCCTGGTCCGTTTGGTGCTCGGTCAGGCTCGCGCCGAGTCGCAGACGCGTGAAGACAGCCGGGTCGTTGCTCACCCACACCGCCTTAAACCAGTTGCCGAAGGCGAGGCGATTGATGCCGGTGGACGGCGAGAGCCCCGCGGCGCCCAATTCGCGCCAGTACCCCGGCTTGCCGTCCTCAAGGACATAGCTCGCCATCCGGAAGAGCGCCTCGCCCAGGATAGACCCGCCAAAGCTCGTCATCCACTGATCATTGATGGAGGGCGGCCCGGTCTCTCCGAACGTCTCCCAGACATAGCTTGCAGCGAAGGTATAGCCAAACGACTCCCAGAAATTGAGGCCGGCTGACCGCGCGAATCCGTAATTGAACGACCCCATGTACGGATGCATGATCATGTTCATAGCGAAGGGGTCATTGTCCAGCGTCCAGGGGCCATGGATGACGTGGTGCCAGCCGGTGTTCCAGTTCGTGCCGTAGATATCGGTGCCGTAAACGGTGCGGTCAAATCTGTTCAGGAGCCAGAGGAAGGACGGGATCTCGAGCGCCGGGATGAGATAGCTCTTCTTGAAGCCCGGACCCCAATCTGCCTCCAACGCCGGGAGAATAGGCGCGGCGGGGTCGGGCTTCTCGGCGTAGTCCGTATTCAAGGCGGTTTCCAATGATGGAAGAATGAGCGCGTTGGAGCCGCGCTCCGCGGCGAAGCTTGCACCAGGTGCCGCGAGGGCGAGCGTGAGAATGCAGGCAATGAGGGGCCACCTGCGCCGCACGCCATACAGGGGTCCGGCCATGTCAGTCGTCCGGTCAGATCCGGCCCCGGTCTCCACGATCCCGGCCATCCACTTCTTGAGTTGAGAATTAATCGGTTTAGTCACAGTGAAATACCCCGCGGTCCTTCCAATCGGGCCGGACGTTCAGTTTGGACAAGGCTATTTTCCCTTGGCCTCTTCCTGGATTTTCTTACCGGCCTTTTCGACCTGCTCTCCGCCTTTTTCAACCGTCTTGTCGATATTCTTGCCGGCGCGCTCCAGAGGTCCCTCTTTTTTACAACCGGATATCCCCATAAGCAGTAAACTCAAGACGAGTGCTGCAATGATATTCTTCGAGA
>JBARBN010000035.1:0-5719 GCA_049793155.1 Nitrospirota bacterium | reverse complement strand
TCATCAGGGCCATGCATAACAATGCGGTCGTTCGCTCAAAAGAGGTGGTCGGGGCCATGGACCTGCGGGGAGTTAAAACCGCTCTCGATCTCGGCGGCGGACCCGGGACCTACAGCATGGAACTCGCGCGGCGCGGGATAGCGGTCACGCTCTTCGACCTGCCTGAAGCCATCGGCATCGCAAGGAAGATCGTCAAGGCATCGAAGGTCAAGAACATTGAATTTATTGGCGGCAACTATCATTCCGATGAAATCGGGATAAACTACGACCTGGTATTCATCAGCCAGATACTGCATTCTCTTTCAAAGAATGAAAGTCTTGCGCTTCTCAATAAATCCCGGAATGCACTCGGCCCCAAAGGCAAGATCGCTATCCACGAATTCTACCTGGAGAACAACAGGGCCTCACCGGTCCCCGGCGCACTCTTCTCTGTCAACATGCTCGTCAATACTGCTGCAGGCAGGAGTTATACTTCTGAGGAGATGAGGGCCTGGCTGAAGGCAACCGGCTTCAAAGGCATCGGGACGAAGGTCCTCGGCGACACCGTCGTACTGACGGGGCAAAGATAATTTTTATTTTTTCAGAACACCGGCATCGGCACTGTCCAGTCTGTCTATTCCGACCGCAAGGCGTGGATCGGATCATACTCAGCCGCTTTCTTGGCCGGATAAATTCCGAAGAACAGTCCTATCGCGGCTGAGAAAATAAATGCGACGGCTACGGAGAGAACGGACACGCTTGTCGGAAGGTCCGATGTCCAGCCTACGATCAGCGAACCCGCGACCCCGAGCACCGCGCCGATAATACCGCCCGCAACGCTCAGCACGAGCGCTTCGATAAGGAACTGGAGCAGGATATCCTTTCGACGCGCGCCGACCGCCCTGCGCAGCCCGATTTCCTTTACGCGCTCTTTGATCGAGATAAGCATGATAGCGAGAATGCCGACACCGCCGACGATAAGCGAGATGGCCGCGATGCCGCCCAGCAGCATGGTGAACGTTTCAGAGGTCTCCTGCTCCGCGCGGACAATGTCCATTTGGTTCTGAATGCTGAAATCGTCATCTTTGCCCGGCTTCAGGTGATGCCGCTCGCGAAGGACCGAAGCGATGTCAGCTACGGCCCTGTCCATGAGCTTTTCATTGCGTGCGGCGATATAGATGTTGTTCACGTAAATGACGTTCATGAGCCTGTGCATGACGGTAGTTATCGGAATGAGGATCTGATCATCATCGTCCTGGCCGATGGCGTTTACGCCTTTTTCTTCCAGCACGCCGATGACCTCGAAGGGCACGTTATTGATACGGATCGTTTCGCCCAGGGCCGCGCGGTCCTCGAACAGATTGCGGATAACCGTCTTTCCGACAACGGCTACCCGCTGTGCGCCCTTCACCTCATCGTCATTAAAGAAACGCCCCACGGCCGGCCGGAAATTTCGAATGTCGCTGAATTCCGGCGTCGTGCCTGATATGATCGTGTTCGTGCTCGCCTCGCCGTATTTGACGAGATATTTCTTGCCTTGGAACGGGGCCGCTCCTGCAATTGCGGTGGACTCAGCAGCGATCGCCTCTGCATCGCGCACAGTAAGCGACGTTGTATTGCCGGTCTGCCTCGGCCTCCCTGCGATTATGCGCACCTTGCCTGCGGTAACGATGATCAGGTTTGTTCCGAGTCCCTGGATCTTCTTGAGAACAGCCTCCTGCGCTCCCCTGCCGATGGCGACCATGAGGACCACTGCGGATACGCCGATCACGATGCCGATCACGGCCAGGGCAGTGCGCATTTTGTGCGCACCGAGAGTCTTGAGAGCTATTTTTGTTCCTTTGAGTAATTTCATAAGCTAAGAAAAGCAATCGGGCTTCGTGCCCCCTCACCCTGCCCTCTCCCCCCGGGGAGAGGGTCATTCATAGTTCCTCTCCCATCAGGGGAGAGGATCAAGGTGAGGGGTGGTTTGCGATTCCTGTTTTCATTCCGCAATGCGCATTCCTAAATCCGAAATCACCCCTTCAGCGTCACCACCGGGTCCATTTCCGCAGCTTTCCTTGCAGGATGAATGCCTGCGAGCACGCCGACCAGCACGGAGAAAATGAATCCAAGAACAAAAGGCTCCCATGAGAGCATGGCGGGCATTTTGCCCTTGCTGAGTATCGGGAGAAGGACGGACACGACCAGACCAACGATCACCCCGATGATTCCGCCCATGAGGGTGATCAGGGACGATTCGATCAGGAACTGGTTCCGGATGTCTATTTTCCTTGCGCCGACTGCCCGGCGAAGCCCGATCTCATTCACGCGCTCACCAACAGAAATGAGCATGATATTCATAACCACAATGCCGCCCACGACGAGCGAAATGAGCGAAACAAGCCCGAGGAACAGATTGAGCGTGCCCATCATGCCCTTTGCCATCTTGCTTACAGACGAAGCACCCCGCACGCGATAATCCTCCGGGAACCCCGTCTGAATGTGATGACGGTCTTTGAGCAAAGACGCAACATCACCCTCTATCTTCTCCACCTGGCCGGAATCAACGGCAGCAAGGCGGATCAGGCTGACATAGGGGGTGTTGAAAACCCTGCGGGATGCGGTGCTATAGGGGATCACGATCCTGCTGTCCATATCCATGCCCATGGGGCTCGTACCCCGGGGAGCAAGCACGCCGATCACTTTGAAGTTTATGTTATCGATCTTGACATTGGTGCCGATTGGATCGGTAGTTCCGTACAATTCGTTAACAACGGTCTTTCCGACCACGGCGACCCTGGCCATGCTTGCCATGTCTTCTTCGGTAAAATACTCTCCGCTCTCAACGGACCATTCCCACGCGTCCCCGTAGTTCGTGGTGCCGCCGTAGATCACGGTATTGGTATTGTTTTCCTCGTACTTCACGGTCCTGCCCACGCGTAAGAGCGCGGTATCCATGGAACGGATGCCCTTGATCTCCTGCATGATGGCCTGGGCGTCCTCAATGGTCAGCGTATTGATCTTTTCGTCGGGAGGACCCAGGACTTTGCCGCCGCCTGCGAATACCATGATCGCATCAGCTCCGAAGTTCTGGACCGTTTTCATCACCTTTGCGCTTGCGCCCTTACCCACGGAAACGATCACGGTGAGCGTGGTGATACCGATGATAACGCCGAGCATCATTAAAAAGGCCCGCATTTTGTTCATCCCGATCGCCCGCAGGGCGAGTTTGACGGTCTTTGCCTGTTTCATTATGCAGCCCTCCTTTCATCGCTCACGATCTTACCGTCGCGCATCCTGATGATCCGGCTTGCGCGCTCTGCGATCTCGTCGGAGTGCGTGACCATCACGATGGTCCTGCCGTCCTTATGAAGTTTGTCGAAGATGGACATGACCTCGGTGCTGGATGCCGTATCGAGGTTTCCTGTCGGTTCATCAGCCAGCAGGATGCTCGGGTCGTTCACCAGGGAGCGGGCGATGGCCACGCGCTGCTGCTGTCCTCCGGAAAGTTCGCTCGGCACGTAATGCATGCGGTCGCCGAGTCCGACTTCCTCAAGCGCCGTGGAAGCGAGGGCGTTCATATCCAGCTCGTCGGTGCTGTAAATAAGCGGAAGCTGGACATTCTCAAGCGCCGTCGTCCGAGCCAGAAGATGGAATGACTGGAACACAAAGCCGATCTTCTTGTTCCGGACCGCTGACAGGCTGTCGTCGTCCATCTTATTGACTTCGATGCCGTCGAGGCTGTACTCACCGGTGCTCGGCCGGTCCAGGCAGCCGATGATATTCATGAGCGTGCTTTTGCCCATGCCCGACGGGGCCATGATGGCAACATACTCGCCCTTCTCGATCTTGAGCGAAACGCCTTGCAACACCTTCACTTCCAGACCGCCGCTCTTGCGGTAAGTCTTGGTGATGTCTTTTAAGTCGATCATTGTACTATCCTCCTTTATATTTTCCCTCTCCTTCAAGGAGAGGGCCGGGGTGAGGATAGGCTATTGCTTCCGACGAGATACCCATCCCCACCTTACTCCTCCCCTTGAAGGGGAGGATATTATCACTTCTTCTCGTTCCCGCCGCTTACGAGCACCACATCGCCTTCTTTAAGACCTGATGTAATTTCGATATTTGGACCTTCTTTCCACCCGGTCTTGACCTCGCGGCGGGCCGGTTTCCCGTCCTTGGCCTGAAGCATCACATATTTTTTCCCGCCTTCACGCACAACCGCCGCACCCGGAACCGCGAGCACGCCTTTTTTCTTCTTCAGTGTGATCGTCACATTTGCGGTCATGTCCGGTTTGAGCTTGCCTTCGGAGTTCTCGATGCTGATGAGCGTTATGTAGTTGACAACGTTCTCCTGCAGCACGGCACGGGGATAGATTGCAGTGACCCTGCCCTTGAAATCCCTGTCCGCAAAGGTATCAACCGTAAAGAGCGCTTCCTGCCCCACGTCGATCTTGCCGACATCGGTCTCATCAACATAGGCGTTCACTTCGAGCTTGTTCAGGTCGATGATCGTGATGAAAGTCGGCGCATTCAGACCGGCAGCGACCGTCTCGCCCTGCTGGGTCGTCACCGACGCGATCGTTCCGCCGATGGGCGCTGTTATCGTCGCATAGGAAAGCTGCGCGTTTGCATAATCCTGGTCGGCCTTTGCCTTCATGACCCGAGCTTGCGTCATATCAAAAGCGTTCTGCAAAACATCTATGCTCTGCTGGGTTACGTAACCTTTCTCTGCAAGCGGTTTGTCCCGGTCCAGGTCTATCTTCGCCTTGTCGAACGCAGCCTTAGCCTCAAGGTACGACGCCTCCGCCTGATCGGCCCGGGCCTTTAGATCGTCCTGTTCCAGCCGGACCAATATCTGGCCTTTCCTGACCCGGTCGCCGATATTGGCATAAAGATGCTCCACCTTGCCGGTGATCCGCGCCCCGACCTTCACCTCGGCTCCGACCTTGGGTTTGATGATGCCCGTAGCCTGGACAAGGGAACCCATGTCCCGCTTTTCAACAACAGCCGTGGTCACGGCGGTCTCCGACTTGTCATTGCCTGCTCTCAAATGGGTGACAAATATGGCAATGGCAATCAAAATCGCCGCGGCTAAGGCCGCTATGCCGATCTTCTTCTTTTTTGTCACGGTAAGCCTCCCTGTTTTTCGCTTGCTGCATATCGTTTTCCTGTTACCCGTTCAAGACGCGCTGACGCGGCCTGGTAATCTCCGACAGAGCGTACATAGGCAGCCTGTGCCTGGGTCAGGTCCGTCTCTGCGGACAGCACTTCGATGTATGTCGATTTGCCCCGTTTATAGAATTCCATAGTCGCCTTATATGATTCATCCTGCGCTTCGACCAGTCTTTTCGAGGACCGGATGGAGGCAAGTGCCGTGTGGATGTCCCCTAAGGCCTGACTTAGATCCACCCGCACCTGATCTCGCACCGCCTTGTCGTTCCACTCGACCTCCCGATAGCGGGCGCGGGCCTTGGCGACCTGCGCGCGGGTAATGCCGCCCTCGAACAGCGACCACTCCAAAAATACGCCTGCCATCCACTCGTCACCGGAGAGTGGAGGCTGGCCTGTGTCCCGCTGCCGGTAGCCGTAGCTCCCTTGCAGGCTGATCTCAGGCAGATAAGAGCCAGTTGCCGAATCTATGGATAATCTGGCCTGCTCTTTGAATTGCGCGCTCTTTTTGAGGTCGGGATTGTTTTCAAACATCTGCGCGAGCAGGACCTCATCGGTTTCCGGTTCAGCGAATGTCACCGGCAAG
>JBARBN010000034.1:0-3502 GCA_049793155.1 Nitrospirota bacterium | reverse complement strand
AACGCCGATTATAGATGAACTAGTTGCACTCGTCGATTGATGATATGATGAGGCTTGCAGCATCACCCTTTTTTGCGATGTCGCCGGCTTTCAGTTCTCCTTCAACGACCTCGCCTTTCAAATAATCTTGCCCTCTATAAGAGAGCACCCTGATCTTTCCTACTTCCTTGAGTTCATGGGACTTGCTTTCCCTATAGACGGGAAGAATATCATTAATGTTGATCGCCTTCTTTACATCTGCGGTCCCGCTCTGGAACAGGCATACTACTGTGCCCTTCGTCATGATCCCCTTGGCAGTCTTTTCTTCGCGTTCCTCCTGGAGTGGGGACCAGGAAACCGCGTTTACGAGCTGAGGCACCCCTGTGCAGAGGATAAGTAGAACGGCAAGAAACTTTGCGATCTTTTTCATTTTCCCCCTCCTGTCACGGTCTGTTCATCGAGTGCCATGTTCAGCATAAGGACATTGACCGTGGACTCGCCGATCACGCCGAGCCAGCGTCCTTTTGTGTTATTGGCAATGATGTCTCGGACTTTGGCATCATCAAGTCCCCGGGTCTTTGCCACCCGGTGTATTTGATATTCGGCGGCAGCCGGGCTGATATGCGGATCGAGCCCGCTGCCGGAGGCAGTGACCAGGTCAACGGGTATTTTTGCCCCATTGTCCGCATCGGCACCATGCAGTGCATCTATACGAGCCTGCACAGCCTTCATGAGGTCGGGGTTGTTCGGGCCGAGATTAGAGCCGGACGACGATCCACCGTTGTACGGATAAGGCGTTGTTGCAGAAAGCCTTCCCCAGAAGGACTTCGGGTCGTCGAACTGCTGGCCGATCAGCTTAGACCCGATGGCTTTGCCGTTCTTCGAGATGATGCTGCCGTTTGCCTGTCGCGGGAAGATCACCTGGGCGACCCCGGTCACCGCAAGGGGGTAGATGATCCCCGTGAGGATCGTGAATATCAATAGAGACATGAGGGAATTGCGAATCATGGTTAACATGTGTTCTCCTTTCAGTACGATACCACCCCTCACCCCGGCCCTCTCCCCTGAGGGGCGAGGGGATTTATTTACTTCCTCTCCCTTTCGGGGAGAGGACTGAGGGGGCATGAAACTATCAAACAATATGAATCGCCGTTATCAGCATATCAATCAGCTTGATTCCGATGAACGGCACGATAAGCCCGCCCACACCATAGATCAGGGCGTTATTCCGCAACACCACCGACGCGCCGAGGGGGCGGTATTTCACGCCTCGAAGGGCGAGGGGGACCAGGAAAACAATAATCAGCGCGTTAAAGATCACGGCAGACAAGACCGCGCTCTGCGGCGTTGCAAGGCCCATGATATTCAGTGCTCCGAGCGCCGGATAGATCGAAATGAACGCGGCAGGCAGGATAGCGAAATATTTCGCCACGTCATTGGCAATGCTGAAGGTCGTGAGCGTGCCGCGGGTCATGAGCAGCTGTTTGCCGATCTCGACGATCTGGATGAGCTTGGTCGGGTTAGAATCGAGATCAACAAGATTGCCCGCCTCCTTTGCCGCCTGGGTCCCGGTATGCATGGCCACGGCCACGTCCGCCTGGGCGAGAGCGGGCGCATCGTTCGTCCCATCGCCGGTCATGGCAACGAGTCTTCCGCCTTTCTGATACTCGCGGATGAGTTTTAATTTTGCCTCGGGTGTCGCCTCTGCGAGAAAGTCATCGACCCCTGCCTCTGCTGCGACCGCGGCGGCGGTCAGGGGATTGTCACCGGTGATCATGATCGTCTTGATGCCCATCCTGCGCATCTCTGCAAAGCGTTCCTTGATCCCGCCCTTCACGATGTCGTTCAGGCGAATGACGCCAAGCACCTTGCTCCCTTCGGCAACCACGAGCGGTGTTGCACCCTGTTTGGCAACGTCGTCCACGATCGAGCGAACATCAGGAGGGAACGTCCCGCCCTGATGGTGTATATACTTTTCAACCGAGTCGGACGCGCCCTTCCTGATCTCCCGGTTGTCGAGGTTCACGCCGCTCATCCTCGTCTGGGCGGAGAAGGGGACAAACTCCGCCTTGATGCTTTGCATGTCCCTGGCGCGGAGGTTGTACTTTTCTTTTGCAAGCACTACAATGCTTCGCCCCTCAGGCGTTTCGTCGGCCAGCGAGGCAAGTTGCGCCGCGTCTGCCAGGGCACCCACGTGCACCCCCGGGGCGGGGATAAATTCCGTTGCTTGCCTGTTTCCGAGCGTGATCGTCCCGGTTTTATCCAAAAGCAGCACATCAACATCTCCTGCCGCTTCCACGGCCCTCCCCGACATGGCGATCACATTCGCCTGAATCATCCGGTCCATGCCGGCAATTCCAATGGCCGAGAGGAGGCCGCCGATGGTGGTCGGGATAAGGCATACGAGCAGCGCCACGAGCACCGTGATGGTGACCGGCGTACCCTGGCCCGCGGCCTTGACGCTGAAGAGGGAATAGGGAAGGAGCATCACACACACAAGTAAAAAGATTATCGTCATGCCCGCGAGCAGGATATCGAGGGCGATCTCGTTCGGCGTCTTCTGCCTTTTCGCGCCTTCCACCATGCTGATCATTCGGTCAAGAAACGTTTCGCCGGGGCTTGTCGTGATCCGCACCACGAGCCAATCGGACAAAACAGCAGTCCCACCCGTGACCGCGCTTCGGTCTCCGCCGCTTTCGCGTATAACCGGCGCGCTTTCTCCGGTTACGGCGCTTTCATTGACCGAGGCCACACCCTCGATGATTTCTCCATCCATGGGGATGATGTCGCCTGCCTCCACGAGCACGACATCGCCTTTTTTGAGCTGTGACGACGAGATCTTCGTGACTTCCGCATCAGGCGACGGCTTCGCAAGTTTTTTGGCCATGACCTCGCGTCGGGTCTGGCGGAGGGATTCGGCCTGGGCCTTGCCGCGGCCCTCTGCCATGGATTCCGCAAAGTTGGCGAAGAGCACTGTTATCCAGAGCCAGATGGAGATTTGCAGGATGAAGGAAGGGGACGCCTCTCCTTTTCCCGTCAGGATTGCGTGAAAAAACAGAAGCGTCGTCAAGATACTGCCGACTTCCACGACAAACATGACGGGGTTTTTGATCTGGTATATTGGATTCAATTTTCTGAACGAATCCCATAATGCCTTTCTTACGATCGCGGGTTCAAAGAGAGACCGCTTTTTCGATTTACTGCTCATTGTCGTTCCTCCGCGTTAATCATTCTTCCCCTTCAAGGGGAGGTTAGGTGGGGATGGGTTTGAACGTTCGGTGTATGACCCATCCTCACCCCAGCCCTCTCCTTGAAGGAGAGGGTGTCTAATTATCTCGCTGCCATCAACTGTTCAGCAATCGGCCCCAAGGCCCACGCCGGCATGAACGTCAGCGCTCCTACGATCACGATGACTCCGATCAAGAGCACCACGAACAATGGCGTATGGGTCGGCAGTGTTCCCAATCCGGCAGGAACCTGTTTCTTCTTCGCGAGAGAACCGGCAATGGCAAGCACCGGAATT
>JBARBN010000033.1:0-6516 GCA_049793155.1 Nitrospirota bacterium | reverse complement strand
CTCGTCACATCGTTCTACTGGGACAACTTGATCAACTTCGGCATGGGGCCGAAGAAGGGACCGGATGGCAGCCTGGCTCTTACCTTGCCGATGGGTAGCGCCCGGCTCGCGGGCATCGCGGCCGAGGACATCGGCAAGTGCGCATACGGTGTCTTCAAGAAGGGGAAGGACCTGATCGGAAAGACCGTCGGGATCGCAGGCGAGCACCTGACAGGCGCGCAGATGGCCGCATCGCTTGCCAAGGCACTCGACCAGCCAGTGCGCTACAACGAGATAACGCCAGAAGTCTATCGCGGCTTCGGCTTCCCGGGCGCGGACGATCTGGGCAACATGTTCCAGGTCGATCGCGATTTTGAGAAGGACATGTGCGGTGCGCGCAACCTGGACGCGTCCCGCTCGCTCAATCCTGAACTGCAAACGTTCGAGCAGTGGCTTGCAAAGAACAAGAGCAGGATCCCGATCGAGTAGCGTGCGGTAGTCTCGACTCGACCGGATGCCCTGCGCCGTCGAACCCGGAATGGCACCGCCTAATCATGCCGCTTATTGCTTGTCAGTTCTCAGAATGAGTATTCTGGGAACAGGGGAAGGAGTGAATCCATGTCGATCATTACTATTTCAAGAGGGTCCTACAGCAGGGGCAAGGACGTAGCCGAACTCGTGGCAGCTGCGTTAGGGTATGAATGCATTTCGAGAGACATTTTGCTGGAAGCCTCGGAGGAGTTCAACATACCGGAGCTGAAACTGGTCAGGGCACTCCATGACGCGCCTTCGATTCTCGACCGCTTCACGAACGGAAAAGAGCGCTACATTGCTTATATCCGGTCCGCGCTCCTGAAACATGTGCGGAAGGACAATGTTGTGTATCACGGACTTGGGGGCCATTTCTTCCTGCAGGAAATCCCTCATGTCTTTAAGATAAGAATCACCGCAGAGTTCGAAGACCGGCTCATGGAGGAGATGAAGCGGGAGAATATATCCGCGGAAGAGGCGCGCTATATCCTGAAGAAGGATGACGAAGAGCGCCGCAAGTGGGCACTTTATCTGTTTGGGAAAGACACAGCCGACGCAACTCTTTATGACATGATGCTGCACATCAAGACGATGAGAGTAAAAGACGCCGTCGAAGTAATTGAATGCGCCGTGAAACGCCCTTGCTTCAAGACCACGCCCCAGTCTCAAGCCGTGCTGAACAACCTGGTCCTTTCGTCCCAGGTGGAGGCTGCGCTGGTCAAGCGGTTCCCGTCTATTACCGCGCATGCGGCGGAGGGCGTGGTTACCGTCAATATTAAGGCGCCATTGAATTACGCAGATGAAATCACAAAGCAGGTTGAGGAGGACGCTGGCAAAGTGGAGGGCGTCAAAACCGTAAAAGTATATATTTCTCCATCTACCAGCGGCGATTAACAACGGCAGGATGCTCTCGCTTATATTTCGGCGCCTGCTGTTCTCGTATTTTGAAAGCACCACGTCCCAAAATGAGTATTCTGAAAACTGCTCGAATCATTTCTGGCGTATATATTTCAATCAGTATTCGTTACAGTTTCAAGCTGATGAAACACGTTTGTTACTGACCCCCTGATCTTCAACCCTCGTCAATGCCCTGCCGCATTGCCCCACAGCTCCTTAAGGCGATTGTCCCGACCGCACCGGGTACGGTAGTATTTGTAACGGATCGGGTTCTTCTTGTAATAGTGCTGGTGGTAGTCCTCGGCAGGGTAGAACTCGGTGGCCTGCACGATCTCGGTTACGATGGGTTCTTTGAAGGGTTTGCTCTTCTCCAGGAGGGCCTTCGACTGAAGCGCCAACCGGTGCTGTTCCTCATTCTGATAAAAGATGGCGCTGCGATACTGATGCCCGGTATCGCAGAACTGCCGGTCCTTGACAGTCGGGTCGATGTTGTGCCAGAAGACCTCAAGCAGCTTTTCGTACGTCACTCGTGAAGGGTCATAAACGACCTGAACAGACTCAGCATGCCCCGTCCCGCCGGCCGAGACCTCTTCATAGGTGGGGGACTTTTTCTGCCCCCCGGTGTAGCCTGACGTAACCGACACTACACCGGGAATTTGGTCGAAGGGGTGCTCCATACACCAGAAACAGCCGCCCGCGAAGGTCGCTTTCTCAAAGTTCGTTGCAGCTGAGACATTCGTGCTCGCGATAAGCATGGCAGATAGTCCCATCATTGAAAGAATAATCATTTTCATTGTGTCTCCTCCAGATAACGATTGTATTACTCACTTCCCGGTTCTTTCATACTGATAGAAACAGGAAACAATGCCCTGTTGGTTCTCGTTTCAGCATAGTTGTAAAGATGTTACAAGTATGATAAATTAATCCATTCAATGTGTCCTCGAAAAATGAGGAGTATCTTTCCAAACCTTCGACCCCGTTCCAATCTCTTATATGCAGATTATACCTCTTTTTCCACCGGCCGTTCGCGAATAAAAAAAGGCGGCCATTGATGGCCGCCTCCGGGGTGATTGGTCTTTTCCGATACACCTCTTCTAATCCTTTTTCTCCATCATCTTTTGAAATGCCGACATAAGGTCTATCGGCAGGGGAAAAACGATGGTCGTATTTTTCTCGGTGCCGATCTCGGTGAGTGTCTGGAGGTACCGGAGCTGGAGCGCGATCGGGTTCTTGCTGATCACCGCTGCCGCTTCACCCAGCTTTGCCGATGCCTGGAGCTCGCCTTCCGCATGGATGATCTTGGCCCGGCGTTCCCGCTCCGCCTGCGCCTGGATCGCGATCGCGCGCTGCATCTCGGCCGGCAGGTCAACGTTCTTCACCTCGACGGTAGTCACCTTCACACCCCATGGCTCTGTCTGATCATCGATCACCTTCTGGAGCTCGACATTGATCGCCTCGCGGTTCGAGAGCAGGTCGTCGAGAGAATTCTGGCCGAGGATGCTTCGGAGCGTGGTCTGGGCGATGAGCGACGTCGCGTAGTAGAAATCCTCGACCTCTACAATGGCCTTGCGCGGGTCAATGACCCGGAAGTAGACCACGGCGTTCACTTTCACGGTAACGTTGTCCTTGGTGATCACGTCCTGCGACGGGACGTCCATGGTCACGGTCCGCAGGCTCACCCGTACCATTTTCTGGATGCCCGGGAGCAGCACGATAAGGCCCGGTCCCTTCACGCCGTGCTCCAGGCTGACCTTGCCGAGCGTAAAGATAAGGCCCCGCTCGTATTGTTTCAGGATCTTGAGCGTGTTAAACAGGAACCAGCCGCCTAAAAAAATGAAAATCAAAAACCCGAGTTGGTATGGCTGCATGTTAATCCTCCTTATTTAGGGTGTCTTTTTTGACTGCAATTGAGAATCCGGCGGAAATAAGAACATGATCCTTTTCCCTACCGTTCCTCTGGGTCTGATCTTATTTTTCAGAAGGTTCTTCTTTCCTTACGATAAGGGTAAGTCCATCAATGCCGACGATGGTTACCTTCTCGCCTTTATGAACGGGCTCATTGCTCCGTGCCGTCCAGTTTTCGCCGTGGATGAACACCAGGCCCGTGAGATTGATTTCCGATTTCGCCTGCGCCTGCTTCCCGATAAGCCCTTCCTTGCCCGTATCGGTTTTTTCCCGGTGCACCCGGAGTGCGACAGTGACGGTGATGATGAACAGCAGCGCAGACAGGCCCACGACGGGTAAGATAACTGCCCACGAGATCTGAAGAGACGGGGCGGGAGAGTCGATGAGCATGACCGAGCCCATGAGCATGGCAATGGTCCCGCCGACGCCGAGGACTCCGTGGCTCGTAATGAAGGCTTCGGCAATGAACAGCGCAATGGCGAGGATAATGAGCATAAGTCCCGCGTAATTGATCGGCAGGGTATGGAGGGCGTAGAAGGCAAGGATCAGGCAGATGGCGCCGGCCACACCGGGGAAGATGGCGCCAGGGTTGGAGAGCTCGAAGTACAGGCCGTAGAACCCGAGGATCATGAGGATATAGGCTATGTTGGGATTGCTGATGATGCCGAGGAGCTTGTCGCGGAAGCCTATTTTTATCATTACCACTTCCGCGCCGGCGGTCTTCAGCGTCTTTTTCCCGATGACCAGGTCAACGGTTTTGTTGTCCATCGCTTTGACAAGCGAGGTAATGTCCGGCGCAATGATGTCGATGACCTTGTTCCTGAGGGCCTCGGTCTCGGTGATGGAAACGCTCTGCCTCACGGCATCCTCCGCCCACTTCGCATTCCTGCCCCGCTTTTCCGCGATGCCCCGGATCATGGCCGCAAGGTCGTTCACGACCTTCTTCTCCATGGTTGCGTCCATCTTGCCCTGCATCTGGACGGGATGAGCTGCGCCGATATGGGTGGTCGGCGCCATTGCCGCGATATTGGCTGCGAGTGTGATGAACACGCCGGCAGAGGCGGCCCGGGCCCCGCTCGGCGCCACATAGACCACGACTGGAACTTCGGATGCCATCATCTTCATCACGATCTGCTGGGTGGAGTCAACGAGACCGCCGGGGGTGTTCAGCTGGATAATGAGCGCCTCGGCCTGGGCCTTCGATGCGCGGTCAATGGATTTAATGATGTATTCGGCAACCACGGGCGTGATGGGCGCGTCGATGTCGATCACCTGTATCATCTTTGGGGAGGAGACAGACGAAGTCGCGGGGGACACCGGCTTGCTGCTTTTTTTTGTCTTCTTGGTATCCGCGGCCACCGTGAGAACGAACGTGCCGGCAACGATCAGGATGAGAGATATGAGAACGGTGAAGCGTGTCTGCAAGCGCACGGAGAGGCCTCCCTGGATGGAAAAAGTATATCCGCATTGTCCATGGGTGTCAAGAAATGCTTGACTCAGAATGAGTTTTTCTGTAGCATCGCATGTGTGAACGCGAGATGAGGGTGACGGGAGGAACAGGAAGAGGACGCCGGTTGAAGGCGCCGGCAGGGTCGAGTGTGAGACCCACGTCCGACAAGGTCAAACAGGCCTTGTTCAATATCCTCGGGGAGAGGATGGCAGGCTCGTTGTTCCTCGATCTTTTTGCCGGCGCAGGCGGTATCGGTATCGAGGCGCTCAGCCGGGGCGCGGGGCGCGTGGTCTTTGTGGACGCGTCGCGTGCGTCTTTGAATGTGGTCAGGCAAAACATAGAGAAGACCGGCTTCGAAGAGCGGTCGCAGGCAGTGCTGGCGAAGGTCGAGTCATTCCTGAAAAAACCGTCGGGGCCATACGATATCGTGTTTCTCGATCCGCCGTATGCGGATGAGATGCAGCCCTTGCTCGAACTGATAGCTGAAGCGGAAATACTGAGGCCTGATTCCATCGTGATCGCAGAGCACTTTAAGAAGCAATTGTCGCCTGAGAGTGCCGGCGGTCTGGCGCTTTATCGCGAGGCGAAGTATGGCGATACGGTGCTGGCATTTTATAGATTCAGGAGTCAGAAGTAAGTGGACAGGAGTCAGCAGTCAGCAGTCAGAAGTCAGAAGTCAGAAGTCAGGAACATTCGATAGTCAGGTTGTTCATCATGAGGTTAGGTCCCTTCTGAATACCGACTCCTGGCTCCTGACCACTTTATCGAAGGAGCTACAATGAAACGCGTCGCTGTTTATCCCGGAACATTCGATCCCGTCACGAACGGGCATATCGATCTCGTTGAACGAAGCCTGAGAATATTCGACACGGTCATCGTAGCCGTGGCGGAGAACCCGAGGAAGGAGCCGCTCTTTTCTCCTGAAGAGCGCGTTGCCCTGTTCAAGAAAGCAATGGGCAGACATAAGAACATCGTGATCGAGGGGTTTGACGGCCTGCTCGTCGACTATGTCAAAAAGAAGCGGGCGGTCGGCATCATCCGGGGTCTGCGTGCGGTTTCAGATTTTGAGTATGAAATGCAGATGGCCCTCATGAACCGCAGGCTGGACAACACGATTGAAACGGTATACCTGATGCCGAGCGAAGATTATTCGTTCATTACCTCGACCATTGTGAAGGAGGCCGCGAGTTACGGCGGCGACGTGTCGAGCCTTGTGCCAGGGGTGGTGGTGGCTAAGTTGAAGAAAAGGTTCGGGAGGTAGTATTAACATACCGACTGCAAAATGAAGAACTCTTAAGTCGAATTTAACCACTGAGACACAGTAGCCTTCAAAAGAAAAGCGGCCACTTAGGGAAACACGCTGAGAAAATCCTTAATATTTCAAATAGTATTTTTCCGTGTCTCCGTGCCTCTGCGGTGGATCGGCATTTTGCACTTTATATGTTGCATTTTGACTTTTGCATTTATTCTGATTGAGGTTTCATGTCCAGGAACATATTGATCGTAGAAGACGAAGAGACGCTGCGGGAATCCATCAAGCGCATCTTTGTCAAGGAAGGATACACGGTTGACGGGGCCGAGTCCGCGGAGAAAGGCCTGGCCCTGCTTGAAGCCGATGTGTACGACGTCATCCTGACGGACATCATCCTGCCGGGCATGGACGGCATCGAGATGCTCACCCGGGTGCGGGAACAGATCCCGGACCAGATCATCATCGTCGTCACCGCCTATGCGTCCCTCGACACCTCCATCAA
>JBARBN010000032.1:0-6082 GCA_049793155.1 Nitrospirota bacterium | reverse complement strand
TCCAGAGCGACTGCATGGTGCCGTTCGTCAGCGAAAGCAGATCAACCGTGACCGGCGCGGCAAGCGGGGTTTTTATCCACCCTGCTTCCTGGGGTCCCGCTGAAGCACTGGTGTGTACCCAGATGTCTTTCACGGTAATATACACATGGTCGAAATCGCCCGGCGCGTCGGTTACGAGAACGCTCAATGAACCGGATGGTGTTCCATTGGTCGATGAACTCGAGCTGTTGCTGCACGCTTGAAAAGAAGCAGCAAGCATTAATACCATAACGACTACCAGAAATTTGTGACGTTTCATACTTTTCCCTCCTGAAAGTATTAAATTGACTCCCGCACCTTCCGCATTCACATAAATATTGACTCAATGTTTATGGATGTGACACGCTGAATGAGGAAAGGTTGAATTCTTTTACGAGATAGTATAGCACGAGAGAACGTGTGCGGTTTAAAACACACGAATGCCCAAAAAATGAGCAAAGGGCAGAGTTATTTATTGAAAAATTTAAGGATGGAAGGAAATGTGGATGTTCTTTATTGAAACAGAGCTTTCGGCATCTGGTGAGAATTCACCACGTATTATATGCAGTGCCGTCCAACGCGACGAGCGGGCTGGCGCTGTGCACATCAAATATGCCGGCCTCACTGCCGCTACCCCCGCCGCTGTCCCCGCTGCCCTCCAGCGCGACCGTGATCCAGTCTTCGGCAGTGGTAAAGGGGTCTTTGGGGATGGCGCGCAGATAACTTTTGGTCTTTTCCTGCGAGTTGATAAGATCGGTGAGCACAGCGGGATACTTGCCGTTGTCGGCATAATACTGATCTATAGCTTCTCTGATCTGGAACAGGTCCTCCCTGAGCACGGCCTCCCGCGCCCTTATAACGGCCTGCTTAAGGTTCGGCGCGGCAATGGAGATAAGGACACCCATGATCGCCATAACGATCATGAGCTCTATGAGCGTGAATCCGTGCGATCGGCCTGGACCTTTCTCCTCAGCAGTTTTTCCTTTGTCGTCCGTCATCTTTTTTCAACCAATCACCAGGTGTTGTATTTTGTCCCGTCCAGGGAGATATTCTCGCTCTTTGAAAAAACGTCAAACACGTTTCCGCCGCCCCAGTCATGGGAGTCCGGCTCATCGCCGTAAGAGCGCAGCCCCCAGTTGTTCGTCTTGTCAGGTGACTCGAGGGGCGTCATGGGGTCCCGCGGTATCCTGCGCAGATATTTCTTGCTCGTGTCCACAGTGCCTGCCAACTTCAGCGGTTCTGTCAACTGTTCAAGGGACTCCGGGTAGTTATATTGATCGGGCTTGCAGTAGCCCTCTACCGCCGAAAGCTTCTTGGTATCGCAGTCCTTTTTGAATTCATCGATCGCCGTGCGCAGGGCCCTGAGATTTCCCCTGAGCTCGATCTCCTTGGTACGCTTAATGGCCATGCGCGAAAACGGCATTGCCGCTGAGGCAAGAATACCTACGATCGCGATGACCACGAGAAGTTCAATAAGGGTAATCCCCTTGTGCATGGTATACTATCCCGCTGTCAACGATTAAATTTCAAGCGCGTCTTGGTCACTGGCCGAGCCCCGGTCATTGAACATTTACGGAGCGTACAGTTTTGTGTTTGTCTCTATTTGACGACCAACTTTGCGCCCTTGAGCTCGGCCTTGATCTGCTCACGGTTGAAATTCGTCAGTTTCACGCCTTTCATGAACAGCTCGCTCGTCCCCCCTGATTTAGCCTGAAACACCAGCGTGCCCAGACTTCCGTCACCCTGCACCCCGCCCACATCGCCAATGCGGGTCATGTAGATGTCGACGGTTCCTCCCTTTATATTGTTCGAGAACAGGAACGAGGTCTGCTGATTGTCTTTTTTTAGGATCGAACCTTCGCTCGCCGTCTTGAATTCAACGACCTTGGGGTCGTAGGTCAGCGTCACGATCGCCCCATACAGGTCTTTCATGTTTGCGGCGAGCAATTCGAACCGCGCCTCCTGGCCGATATTGACGGAAGCCTCCATTGGCCTGATCTCTATAACGGCCGCGGGCATGGTGACCGGCTGGCCTGCTGTCGTGGATGGTGCAGACATGGGTTTTGCCGTCTCGCCGGATGTTGCAACAACTTCCCGCTTTGCCAGGGTATCGAGCACCGCAGCCTTATCGAGCACCTTGGTTGATGGTTTTGAGCTCTTGCCGCTTGAGACGAAGAGCGGTTTTGTATTGTAGTCCTGTTCCGTTCCCGACCAGAACGCCTGGGAATCCTTGTCCGGAAGTTCCATGCCGCGAACGATGTTCGGTGTGATGGACATGAGTATATCTGTCTTGATCGTACCGTCGTTCGCCGAGGCGAAGAGCTTGCCCAGGATCGGAATGTCTCCGAGGATCGGGATCTTCAGCCGGCTCTTTCGTTCATCGTCCTGAATGAGCCCTCCGATGATCACGGTCTCTCCGTCCCTCAGATTGATCGTGCTCTCTGTTGTCCGGGTGCCGAACTTGTACTGTACCTGCCCATTACCGAAATTCAATGCATCTTCAAGCGTACTGATCTCCAGTTTCAAACTGAGCGTAACCGTATTGTTGAGATGGACATTTGGTTCGATGTTGAGCTTGATGCCTACGTCCTTGTAATCGAAGGTCGAAACCGGCACGTACCCCGCCACGGCCGATGTCTGCGCGACCGAGGTCTGTATCGGTATCCTCTCGCCGACATGAAAGGTAGCCTTTTTATTATTCAGCACACGCACCCGCGGGTTCGCCAGGGTCTGGGCATCGGAATCCTGTTTGATCAGGTTCACTACAACGCCGGGAAGGGTTACGAATATGTTGTCCTTTGACAGGTTCCTGAGCTGACTCAGCGCTATGCCGCCGCTGCTGTTGGTCGTTGTGGTCGTAGAGGGGGTTGTGTTCTGGACCGATGCGCTGGCAGTCAGACCGGGTGTAAAGTTCCACCCATATTGCAGCGCGTTGGTCCGAGAGATTTCAAGGATCTCGACATCAAGAATGATCTCGGCCTCCTTGAGGTCGTTCGCCGCGATCACCTTTTCCACGAGTTTCAGCTTTTCAGGGGTATCTCGAATGGTGAGCGCATTCAGCACCTCATTCACATACACCTTTTTAATATCGAGCATTGTCCGAAGCAGGTTTACGATCTCCTTCGATTTTGCGTTGTTGATATAGAAGGTCCTGACCATCAGGTCCTGATACTGGTCGGACTTTGATTTGTTCTTGGGGATGATAATGATGGTGTCGTCGCTCACCTTTTTCATGAAGAGCTTGTTCGTCGAGAGAAGCAGGTTCATGGCATACTGGAACGACACATCCTTAACGAAAACCGTCACGGGCTGGGCCTTTACCTCTTCGTCGAACAGGATATTAATGCCCGACAGCTTGGACAGGAACTCAAAGACGTCTTTAATGTTCGTGTTCTTGAAGTTCAACGAAATTGGTTTTTCCGAAGCAAGGGTTAGCGGTTCATCGGGCTCTGCCTCGTTCTTATCTTTCCGGAGCTTTTCGAGGGAATCACGGTATTTCGTGTTATCGGGATCGAGTTCCACCGACTGGTTCAGTTCATTCACGGCCTCCCCAAGCCGCCCCAGCTCAATGAAGGTAAGCGACGCGCGGTAGTGCTCTTCCGCCTGTTTCATATCGAGGATGGATTTAAGGGCGCTTTGAATAGCGGCATTGGAGGGGTTCAGGTAGATGGCCTGCTGAAGCTCGGTAATCGCCTGGTCGAGCTTTCGTTCCTTCACAAAATTGCGCGCCCTCTTGTAGTGCTGGTTTGCCGCCGTCTCCTCCGCCCTGATCAGGGCGGAACGGTATTCGATGACTTCCGGATTCCGACGGCTGGCCTCCCGGTATTCCTTGACAGCCAGGTCCCACTCGCCGCTGTGAGAATAACGCTCGCCGCGCTGGAACGCCTTAGAACCCGCGCAACTCATGAGCGCCGCTGTAAGAAATACGGTCATAAGCAAAAGTACGATCCTTTTCATCATCCTCCTCCTCGCATCACACGGCTTGTCCCGAACCGGAAAAACCGACACATCGTGTATCTTTTCCTTGTCAACGGTTCTGTTGCGGCGACATCTCTCCACCCGGAAGCTCCAGCTGCACCTCGACGCCGGTAATGGTGTCGAGCAGAATCACAAAATTTTTGCCCGTCTCCTTGACCTTATAGCTCTTGAGAAGTTTGCTTCCTTTCTTCACGATGAAGAGCTCTCCCTCCTTGGACAGGAAAAGCGTGCTCTCCTTATCGGTCAGATAGCCGACCAGCTGAAACTTCATAAGGTCCGCCCGAGCCGCCTGAGCCGCCGCCTCAACCGCGGCCCTGGCCGCTGCAGCTGCTGCCTGGGCCGCCTCGGCGGCAAGCTCTTCCTCCGTCTTCACGTGTACCGGAGGCGCCGGCTTGTGAGACGCAATCGGTTTGGGGGCCGGGTTCTCCATCCGGAAAATGTCGCGGACCAATTTCGGGAACTTTTCCGTCCGCCGCTCCAGAAAGGCGTTCAAAGGGTCCGCGCCCGCCCGGGAGGACGTCCCCTGCCGGATCGGAGTGACGGCTATTGCCCCGCGCGTATACGTGAGCGGCGCCGTCTTCGGCTTCTGCCCGGCCAGGTAATAATATCCATTGATGAGTACGATCAGTGCGATCAGCACGAGAAGTACTGTCTTTTGCTGAGCCTTGGTAAGCTTCATCGGATGCGGTTAGTTCCCTCTCACATACGTCATCAGTTTCAACTGCAGCTTAACCCTTCCCCGGTCCGACTCCATGTTCGCATCCTGTATCCCGATGAGCCGGCCGGAAGTCTCCACCTCATAGATGAATCGTTTGATATCGGGGTACCTGCCCTCAACGGGAAGTGAAAATGTCAGCAGGGCAAGTTCCCCGCTCTGGCGCCGCGGGATATCATAATTGATCGCGGCCACGGCCAGGTTCAGTCTTTTCGCCTTCTGCTCAAGCTCTTTTACGAGCAGCGGCATGTCTTTTTGCGCCGGAATCCCGGTCAAGAGATCGGCAAAAAGCGGTTTTTGTTCATTGAACAACACGGCTTCGGCATGGCGCAGCCTGAACTCGGCGACCTTTGCTTCCCCTGTCTTCAGCCAGTCTGAAGAAGGAGCAAGGAGAAAAAAATACAGCGCCAGGTCGATGCAGACAAGGACAGTGAATACGATCGCAACAGTCCTCAGTTGCTTACCGTTTTCCTTGAGCCACGATACGACTTTTATCTTCCCGATAGACGGCAACAACATTGAATGAGATGCTCCCTTTTTCCAGAGACTGGTGTTTGAGAAACGGATCTTTGAACGACAAGGACTTTTCCATTGCCACAACCAGGTTGCGAAGCGACTCAGGAGACCGCGCCATGCCGTTCAGTGTCAGGGTGGAGTCCTTGGGTTCAAATTCCACATGCTTCAGCGCAACACCTACCGGCACAACGGCCTCAACGCTCATCAGGAGCCGTGTCCAGGAAATTTTTCTCGCTTCCATGAGGCCGGACATGGCGGTCAGGTCTTTTACGATCCGCTCACGTTCCAAAAGCGCAGGCCGCGACTGTTCGTCCGCCGTTTTAAGCTCCTGCAGTTTTTGATCCAGGGAGGACAGGTGAGTGCGGAGGGAAACAGCGCTCCAGAGTACTCCGACCGTTATCGCGACAAGGATAATGTTCCCCACTAATAACCCGGAACGGATCCGTTCGATAAGCCGGTAATTCCTGCTCGCGAAGTTGATCGTAATCATAAAAAAAACCCGGCGCCCAATGCAGCGGTCATCTCCTGTCCGATGTTTCCGCCGGACGGGGCGGCAGCTGCGGGCGAAAGGACCTCAACGTTCAGCGAAGTCGCAGTCCTGAAAGCTTCGGCCAGACCAGCGGACACATCAGACTCCCCGGTGAGATAGAGGTTTCTGACCTCGGACCGCTGCAAGCGGTCCATGTGGGCATAGAAATGGAGCGAATCGTCGATCTCACGCATGAGTGTATTGCGGATGTCTTCCGCACTCCCCCGCTTCACGTCCTTATATCGGTAGAACCTCACCCCGCCCGGTTCCATAATGATCGTCGAGAAGGAATCCTTGGAAAGGTGAGTCAGTGCGGAGACTGCGGA
>JBARBN010000031.1:0-10218 GCA_049793155.1 Nitrospirota bacterium | reverse complement strand
CCAATCACTCGTCTAACCCGTCTTTTTTTCAAAGTCAGCGATTCTTTTCTTTATTTCGTCCGGGATAGCGATCTTCTTGCCCGCACGATAATCGTACATCACGACCAGACCATCCCCTTCAGCGGCGATCCTCTGGTGACGGTGGCTCACGACCGCATATTTCATCCAGAAACGGTCTTCTTCGATCACGGTTATCTTTGCGCCCACCGAGACCGTATCCGGATACGTGAGGGGAAGCTTGTATTTGCAGCTCGTAGAACCGAGGATGGGGCCGATGCCGGTCTCCTCTTTCATCCTGTGCAGTCCGAGCTTCTCGGAATAAAGAATACGCGCGCTCTCAAAGTAGCGGAAGTAAATGATATTGTTCACGTGTTGGAAAGAGTCCATCTCTCCCCAGGCAACGGGAATTTCTATTACAACGGGATAGCCTTCTAACAATAGATCGTTCATTGTTACACCTCTAAACAAGACAATGGCTATTGCGTCAAAATATTTTCGCGACGGATGTCGTTATCGCCGGGCAGTTCATACTTCAAAAAACAGCAAATCAGTATCGTGCCATGCATATAGATTTCATCACTTACACCTGCAAACCTGTAATTGCCACAGGGCGAAACCATCATCGATTACCGTTTGTATCATGCACATCAACGACGAGTTGAGGGTCGGGCGTTCTTTAGATTCCTTTATGTGCGACTATTGCCCCGGCCTCCATTCGGGACGCTGGAGGAAGCACTGAACCCAAATTATCCTTCACCCAAACGCTCGCCTTTTCGTTTGCCGCTATGGCATCTGTTAGAGTTTTAAAAACCGTAATGGACAACATCGCACCACCATTCACGTCTATCCAATAATATTCGATGAAACCGGGTAGCGAGGAGATAAACGGAACGAATTTCTTATCTACTTGCGCGGCAGCCGCTGCCGGGTCAGCAACACCTTCATAACGCCTTACTGTTGCAAACATTTTTGTTTTCATCTAATCCTCCATCGTAATTATTGATTGGTATAGTATGTGTTTCAAAATGCGATAATCACAAGAACTTCAGGAAAAACATTTGACCGCAATTATTTGTGTATCCATGCTATGCATCAAACGGTCTTCGCGCAATAAAGAAAAGCCTCTTAAATGGATAGAGAATTCTTCCATCGCGTTGAAGCGGATAGACCGCTTTACATTCATTCAAGACCTCTTTTCCAAAATCATCTCTGCTTTCGTCGGTCGGTAAGCTATCAAGATACGGTTTCATCGCAGTGCCCTTATACCAGTCGATCAGCTCCTTATAATAGTTCATGATATGATAATAAACTGTTTCCCAAATAATAATTTCTTTTGTATATAGACTGAGCTGGCCGTAATAAAAGTCGGCGCTATGATATGTTATGGAGGCTTCGCGCCCTGAGGTGAACGCTCTCCACTTGTTGCTCCGGGAAACACGCAATATTGCCTGATATAGTGGAGACTCCTGATTAGCCGGCACTTGAATGGCCAATATGCCGTTCTGATTGACTTTCTTAAATAACCGCTGTAATAAGACATCGTGCCGCGGAATCCAATGTATTGCTGCATTGGAAAATACGATGTCATAGGTTGGGCGAGTATCCACCGTTGAAGCGTCCCCGACGATCCACTTTTGCCGTGGATAATCTTGCCCTGCTTTTTGTATCATCTTTTCCGATTTATCGAGGCCAAGGATGTCAGCATGCGGCCACCTCTTCAGCAAGATTTGAGTGCTGTTTCCCGGACCGCATCCTATGTCGATAATGGTTTTGGGGTCATCCATGGGGATTCGTGCAACCAGGTCTATTGACGGTTGAGTTCTTTCCTTCTTGAACTGGAGATACTGATCTGGGTCCCACTCGCGCATTTTCAGTCTACCTGTGCACCGTTTTGAATAATTTGCTCGTCATCGAAAGCAATAGACCGGCTATCAAAATTCAAGACGTGCTCTGGATATTCTTCGGCCCTGGAGCATGTGTCTGCTTCAGGAAGAAGCCATTGGCTGGAAATTTGATCATACAATGCATACTATAAATAGAATCATGTGATCAGCCGATCAAATCCGGCGGCATTTGCAAACCCATTTTATCTCTTTCCTATCCCAGCGACACGACGCCGGCGCCGAGTACGGACTCGATCTCGCTGATGAGCTGCTCGTTTGGATTGACCCGGATGTCACGGCCCACGGAAATAAGGGATTCCTTACGACCCGGGTTCTGGAGTCGGAAGTAGACGGGGATGGAGCCCTGGTAACGGAGCAGGATGTCCTTGACCTTCAGGAGGTCCTCCTGCGTCAGGCCGGTGGAGTTCAGCTTGATGTCCATCCTGGTGGTGCCTTTTTTCTTCACCTCCGCAAGGAGATGGAGGCGTACGGCCTTGATCTTGTTGCCTTGTTCGCTTTTATCGAGCTGTCCAGCCACAATGAGCGGTGTGTCGGTCAGCAGCATATGCTGCGCGGTCTTGTAAAGGTCGGGGAATACGATGACCTCAATGGTGCCGAAGAGGTCTTCAAAGCTCAGGATCGCCATTTTCTCGTTCTTTTTCGTCATCTTCGGTTTGAGCCCCGCGATGACCCCGCAGATTGTCACTTCCCTGCCGTCGGGGATGCTCTCGAGCGTCTCCGTGGTTGCCGTGGCGTAGCGCTTGATGTCCGCCTCGAAGGCAGCCAGGGGATGACCGCTGATATAGAACCCCACGCTTTCCTTCTCGTATGCCAGAAGCCGGCTCTCCTTCCACTCGGGTACATCAGGCAGGGCGATCTCTTTATGGCCATCCATGGAATCAAAGATGCTGAACTGTCCGATAGACTCCTGCTCCTGGTGTTTGCCGCCCTGGTCGATGAGCATGTCGAGCCCATCCATCATTTGCGCCCGGCGTGCGCCGGTAAAGTCAAAGGCCCCGCACTTGATGAGCGCCTCGATCACTCTGTGGTTAACCCTGCGCTGGTCGACCTTCTGGCAGAAGTCCGCGAGGGACGTGAAAGGGCCTTTTGTTTGTCGTCCTTCGACGATCGCCTCGATCGCAGAGAGGCCCACATTTTTGACCGCCGCCAGGCCGAAGCGAATGGACCCGATCGTGCTCCCGGGTTCCACCTCGTCGCGGTCGTGCGAATCCGTCACGGTAAAGTCCCACATGCTCTCATTCGCGTCCGGGGGCAGGATATTGATGCTCATCTGGCGCACTTCGTTGATATACTTTACCACCTTGTCGGTGTCCTGGACCTCGCTCGTGAGCAGGGCGGCCATGTATTCCACGGGAAAGTGGTACTTCAAGTAAGCGGTCTGGTAGGAAACGAGGGCGTAGGCCGCGCTGTGGGACTTGTTGAATCCATACTCCGCGAACTTGGCCATGAGATCGAAGATCGCCTCAGCCTTCTTTGGATTGATCTTCAGTTTTTCAGCGCCTTTGAGGAACGGCACCTTTTCCCTGGCCATGACCTCGGGGTCTTTCTTTCCCATTGAGCGACGCAGCAGGTCAGCTCCGCCGAGGGAATAGCCGGCCAGGGTACGGGCTATCTGCATCACCTGTTCCTGATAGACGATGACGCCATAGGTCTCTTTGAGGATCGGTTCGAGTGCGGGCAGTTCGTAGGTTATTTTCGTAGCGCCTTTTTTCCTTTTAATGAAGTCGTCCACCATGCCGCTGCCGAGCGGCCCCGGCCGGTAGAGGGCCACGAGGGCGATGATATCTTCGAAGCATTGAGGCTTCATCTTGATGACGATATCGCGCATGCCTGAGGACTCGAGCTGGAAGATGCCCGCGGTCTCTCCACGCGATAGGAGTTCATAGGTCTTTGCATCATCCAGCGGGATGCGGGAGATGTCGAATCGTTCCAAATGCTCCAGGGGGGCCTTGGAGAGCCTCAGGTTGATCGTCTTGACGGCCTTGTCGATGACCGTAAGCGTGCGCAGGCCGAGAAAGTCGAACTTGACGAGACCGATCTTTTCCACCCCTTTCATGTCGAACTGGGTGATGATCTCGTCCTTTGGCGTCTTGAAGAGAGGGAGATATTCAGTGAGCGGCTCCTGTGAGATCACTACCCCTGCGGCATGCTTCGATGCATGCCGGACCTGGCCTTCGAGATGGAGCGCGATCTCGATCAGCTCCGCCATGCGCGGGTCCTTCTTGAGCTCTTTGAGCTTCGGCTCCTGTTCCATGGCCTTTTCCAGTGTTATGCCAAGGGTGTTCGGCACGAGTTTGGCTACCTTGTCCACTTCGGCGTAAGGGATGTCAAGCACCCTCCCGACATCGCGGATCACACCCTTGGCAAGCATGGTGCCGTAGGTGATGATCTGGGTAACATGGTCCTGCCCGTACTTTTCGGTAACGTACTTCAACACCTCGTCACGGCGGTCCATGCAGAAGTCAACGTCGATGTCCGGCATGCTGATGCGCTCCGGGTTCAGGAACCGCTCGAACAGCAGGTTGTAGGGGATGGGGTCGAGGTCCGTTATCCTGAGACTGTATGCCACGAGACTGCCGGCTGCTGAGCCGCGGCCCGGGCCCACAGGGATGTCCTGTTCCCTGGCATAACGGATAAAGTCCCAGACGATCAGAAAATAACCCGCAAAGCCCATCTTGCCGAGCATTTCGATCTCGAATTCCAGTCTTTTTTTATACGCCTCGCGGTCAATGCTGCCGGGGCCGCGCACTGCCTCTATCTCCGCGAACCTTTCTTCGAGCCCCTTGCGGCTGAGTTCAGCCATGTAGGATTCACGCGTCGTGCCTTCCGGGACGGGGAAGTGGGGGAGGTGATACTTGCCGAGTTCAAGTTCGAGGTTGCAGCGTTCGGCAATGGCAACGGTGTTCGATATCGCTTCAGGAATTTCGGCAAACGACTTTTTCATCTCCTCGGGCGTCTTCACGTAGAACGTCTCGGAGGCGAATTTCATCCGGTTGGTGTCCTTCACTGTTTTACCGGTTTGAATGCAGAGGAGGGCATCGTGGGACTTATGGTCCTCCCTGTTCAGGTAATGGCAATCGTTGGTGGCCACCACAGGGATCCCGGTGTCTTTCGACAGCCGGATCAGCTCGCGGTTCGCCTGCTCCTGCTCCGGTATTCCATTGTCCTGGAGCTCAAAATAAAAGTTTTCACTCCCGAGGATGTCCCGATAGTCAAGGGCGGTCTTCTTTGCATCGTCGTATCTCCCCTGAAGCAGGAGTTTGGGGATCTCGCCTGAAAGACATGCCGACATGCCGATAAGGCCGTCAGCGTGCTTTCTCAGAAGTTCCTTATCGATCCGCGGCTTATAGTAGAAGCCCTCGAGGTATCCCGCAGTAACGAGCTTGACCAGGTTCTTATATCCGACCTTGTTCCGGGCCAGGAGAATGAGGTGATAGGAACTTTCTTCGTGTTGTCCCGCGGTGCCGGCCTTTTCAAGACGCGACCCCGGCGCCACATACATTTCGCAGCCGATGATGGGCTTGATGCCTGCCTTGGTGGCCTTGAGATAGAAATCCAGTGCTCCGAACAGGTTGCCGTGGTCCGTGACCGCGATCGCGGGCATGCGCAGTTCAACGGCTTTTTTGATCAGGTCATCAAGTGCGTTGGCGCCGTCAAGAAGGCTGTATTCGGAGTGAAGGTGCAGGTGAACGAAGTCGGCGTGATGCATATATTAAAACCGGAACGTCGGAAGTTGCGAGGCTGAGAAGTTGGAAAGTGGAGGGGTCGTCATCTTCGAACTTCCTATCTTCCAAACTTTTAAAGAGATAAAACTGGAGGCGGCGATCGGATTTGAACCGATGAATGAAGGTTTTGCAGACCTCTGCCTTAGCCACTTGGCTACGCCGCCGCAGATCAATTATGAGCCAGCAGTTTTGAGTTGGGAGTAAAATGATGTAGATACGAGTCGTGAGTTACGAGATGAGAATGTTTAACTCCGAACTCCGAACTCAGCACTCTTGAACTGAAAAATGGAGCGGGTGGCGGGATTCGAACCCGTGACCTCAACCTTGGCAAGGTCGCGCTCTACCAACTGAGCTACACCCGCATGCGTCTGAACATACCCCGGAATATTTTCTGCCATTTGACTGCGCAAATATAACAAAGTGGTATTTCAAAGTCAATAGAAAAGAATTTGAACTGCTCAGGTTTATATGCTGACGAATAAAGGGTTTTAGAGAAATTCAAGCGGACATCCTACCGCTCTCAGCGGTCATTATCAGCCGGATCAAGTGAGCAGTTCCCGCATCACAATCCTGACTACGGCGCCTCATCATGGATGAGCAGATCATCGGTGACGACGCCGGTCTCATTGCAATACTGTCTCGGTTCCGTTCCCGGCAGAAAAGCCCCTTGAACAGACTGCTTGCAGGCTCCCGTGCTGAGCAGGCCGGTCCGGGGATCGATCTGTTTGAAAAGAATTCCCTCGGGCGCTATAAAATCTTCGGGCGATCGATCGGCATGCGCTTTTTTCATGAATTCGAGCCAGATCGGAAGAGCGGCGCGCGCTCCCGTTTCCCGAAGACCGATGCTCCTCTGATCATCGTATCCGACCCAGACCCCGGCCACCAGGCTTGGCGTATATCCGATGAACCAGGCATCGCGGTAGTCATTCGTAGTGCCTGTTTTGCCTGCCGCCGGCCTGCCGAGTTCCCTGGCCTTCCATCCGGTTCCCTGTTCGATCACACCCTTGAGCAGATCGGTGGTGAGGTAAGCGATCTCGGGTCTGATAACCTGAGTGGGAAGCGCATCGTTTAAATAGATGACCCGGCCGGTGCTGTCGGTGATCGTCAGGATGGATATCGGTCCCATCCTGATACCATGATCCGCGAACACGGAGTAAACGGCGGTCAGTTCGGCAAGGGTCACGTCGGAACTGCCGAGAGCCAGCGACAAATAGGGGTTGAGCGTGCTTTTGATGCCGAGTTTTCGCGCATACCGTATCGTCTCGTCAATGCCGACCTTTTCAAGAAGCCTGATCGTCGGCACGTTCAGCGACTGGATGAGCGCCTTGCGCAGGGTTACCCTTCCCTGATAAGTCCGTGAAAAATTTGCAGGCGACCAGTTCTTGTTCCGGTCCAGCTTGATCGTCAGGGGTGAGTCGTCAAGCATGTCGGAAGAACCGAAACCCCGGTCGAGGGCCGCCGCATAGATAACGGGCTTGAATGCTGAACCAGGCTGCCGCAGCGCCTGCCATGAGCGATTGAACTGGCTATGGCCGAAGTCCCGTCCGCCGACCATTGCCAGGATGCGGCCGCTCGCCGGTTCGACGGCAAGAAGAGCAGCCTGGAGCGGGGACCGGCCGCGGGTTCGATGACGGGACTCGATGTTCAAGATACCGGATGCCACGGCCTGCTCTGCGTAATTCTGCAGTTCGTCGTTGATGCTCGTATATATGTTCAGACCGCCGGAATAGAGGATGCTTGATCCAAAGCGCTCCTCCACCTTTTGACGGACGTATTCAACGAAATAAGGCGCCGATCCGCCGGTCTTGACCGTTGTCTGGAGCGGCAGGGGGACTTTTTTTGCCTCCTCCGCCTGTGCCGTGGAGATGACGCCGCTTGCGACCATCCGGTTCAGGACATATGCGCGCCTTTCCAGGGCGCTCTGCGGTGATTTGAAGGGGGAATAGTATTTCGGGGTCCGGGGAAGTCCCGCAAGGAGCGCGCACTCGGCGATGTTGAGATCTTTTGCGTTTTTCCCAAAGTAGATCCGGGCCGCCGCCTCGACGCCGTAGGCCCCGCTGCCGAAATAGATCTGGTTCAGATACAGCGTGAGTATCTCCTGCTTGGTATAACGCTGCTCGATCCTGAGCGCGAGGGTCATTTCTTTGAGCTTGCGCGAGTAGCTTCTTTCCGGGTTCAGGAAAAGCACCTTGGCGAGCTGCTGGGTCAGGGTGCTGCCGCCCTCGATCACCTTCCGGGCCCTGATATTGCGGTACATGGCCCTCGCGATTCCACGCAGGTCAAGCCCGTGATGACTGTAGAACCTGGTGTCTTCGGTGGCAATAAGCGCCTTGACCAGCATATCGGGTACGTCTGAAAAGACCACCGGAGTGCGGTTCTCGAGGTAGAACTCAGCGAGCAGTTTGTTATTGTCGGAATAAACGCGGGAAGTGATGCTCGGTTTGTATTGTTCGAGGAGATTGATCTGAGGCAGGTCCCACAGTGAAAAGATGATATATCCGGCGCCCCCGCCGATGAGTGCCGCGAAGAGCATCAGAAACACGATGAGGAGCGATCTGCTTTTTTGCATGGGGCGCATTATAACTCTTGATGCGCCAAAAAGCAAAGCTGATGATACAGTGTCAAGCTGATGATACACTGATTAGGATTCAGGTGTTTTCAATGCGCCAAAATGATGCGCTAATAAGATTTGCCAAGTGGTTTCGCTCGGGACTGTTCCGGCTCGAACTTATACCCGACGCCGTATACGGATTGGATGAGTGCTGATTCGGGATCAACAGCCTCGATTTTCCTGCGCAGTTTCTTAATATGGCTATCGACCGTGCGGTCGCTGACAAATCGATCGTCCGGATAAACTTTTTCCATAATCTGCTGACGCCCGTAAATACGACCTGGATGTTCGATCAGGAGCTGCAGAAGCTTGAACTCAACAGCAGTAAGTTCCAGGTCACTACCGTGGAGGGTGGCACGGTAGCGCTGTTCATCGAGAATGAGCCCCTGCGCTTGCATGAACTGCCCGTCCCGGGTGCGCCTAAGGACTGCCTTGACCCTCGCCACCACTTCCCGGGGACTGAAAGGCTTGCAGACATAGTCGTCCGCCCCGAGTTCGAGCCCGAGTAATCGATCGATTTCCTCGACCCTGGCGGTAACCATAATAATGGGGACCGAGGAGAATGTCCTGAGCTCCCTGCATATTTGAATGCCATCGCGTCCCGGTAACATTATATCCAGGAGGATCAGGTCAGGCTTGTGATCCCGGACCCAGGGCACGACATCGGTGCCGTTGTTCAAAATGAACGAATCAAAACCTGATGCAGTCAGGTAATCCGACAATAATGCCGCGAGCTTCGGTTCGTCCTCGACAATGAGTATTTTTTCACTCATGATTGCCCTCTAACAACCGGCAGGGTGATCCTGATCAGCAATCCTCCCATCGAGGACTGGTGAGCTAAAATAGTTCCTCCGTGTGCTTCGACAATATTCTTGCTGATCGCCAGTCCAAGGCCGGCGCCGCCTGTTTTTCGGCTTCGTGAGCCTTCCACGCGATAAAGCCGTTCAAAGAGCCGGGTCAGGTACTGATCAGGAACACCCGGTTTTGTGTCCTGAAATTCAATAATGGCAAAATCATTTACGGGTGACAGACTAACGGCGAGTTCACCTCCCTCGTCCGTGTATCTCAGAGAATTCTCGAACAGGTTGGCGAAGAGCTGGAAAAGCCTTTGCTGATCGGCAAAAACTGTAATTGGGGCCGCTTCGGAGATGTTCGCCCTCAGATTGATCCCCTTTTGTCCGAACTCGGTCCGGTACGTATCCAGGGATTCCGACAGTACTTGGGCCAAGTCTATGTGTTCTTTTCGATAGATCAATGCACCGATGTCCGACAGTGACAACAGATAAAGATCATCGACGAGCCGGTTTAGCCGAAGCACCTCTGCATGCAGAGAACGAACCCTCTCCGGTGTGATCGACCGGACCCCATCCAGGAGCGCTTCGATCTCGCCCTGGAGCACGGAGATCGGGGTCCGCAGTTCGTGGGATATATCGGCGACCCACTGGCGCCTTTCTCTCTCGGTTTTCTCCAAGGTCATCGCCATGTCGTTGAAGTCCCGGGCAAGCCGCCCCAACTCGTCCGAGGATGCTTCCGGAATGCGTGTGGCGTAGTGTCCGGATGCAATGTCATGGGTGGCCGTTGCCATGGCCTTGATCGGTCTGACAAGCCTGTATGCAAGCGGAAGGGATACGATCATGACAACCAAAACCATGCCCGCTGCAGCAATGGACAGGGCCAGCCGCTGCTGACTGAGGAACTGGACCTGTATCGGGTGCAGAAAATGTTTTGGCGATAAGAGGCCGACGTAACCGACTGTCCGGTCTTGAACAGTGATCGGTCGGATGTTCACTTCCAAGTCATTTGGATTTGATCCGAGAACAGGTGATCGATTTTCATCCAATACGATGAGTCGTCCGGCGCCCCTCCGGTGAAATGACTTAGTCGAGGATGTTTGCCGACGTTGCGCGAGTTCTTTCCCGTGATCTACCGGCATATGAGAAATATCGCGCTCGGGCGGTGTTATAAGCCCACCCACGTC
>JBARBN010000030.1:0-3883 GCA_049793155.1 Nitrospirota bacterium | reverse complement strand
GCATGCCCACGATGATCGAGCTGGGTGTACTGTTCGACATGCTCATGGGCGTGATCATCATGGGGATCTTCGCCATCCAGATCAAACGGGCCTTTGCCTCCGCGGACCTGGACAAGTTGACGGTTCTCAAGGGATAGCGGCGCGGAAGGCGCACCGAATTGCAGATTGGAGATTGGAAATTTGAGATTTCAAATTGTTTTTGCTAAATTTCCAATTTACAATTTCCAATCTTCAATTTCCAATGGAGCAAAGCGACTAACGGAGCGAAGCGACACATGATAGCGATCCTGCTCATACCGATTATTACCGCGATCATCTGCTATAACGTGAAAAATCCTCGCGTCGTAGGCTACATAAGCCTTGCGGGTGTCGTTGCTCTTGTGGCATTAGCATATCCGATAATTGTTGCGTCCCTCTCCGGGTCGGTTTCGGATCTGAGCGGCGTGTTCTCCATGGACGCACTTTCGGGGTATATCATGTCGCTCGTGATATTCCTGAGCCTTGCCTCGGCCATCTACTCCATCAGCTATCTTGAACATGAGTACGAAACGGGGCTGATGAATCTCCGAGGAGTGAGGACCTACTACGGCTTGTTCCATCTCTTTGTCTTCACGATGCTGCTCGTATGCATGGCGAACAACCTTGCCGTCATGTGGATCGGGATCGAGGCAACGACCATCGTGTCCGCTCTCCTCATCGGTCTTGGGTTCCACAAGCGGCCTCTGGCGGTCGAGGCCGCGTGGAAGTACATCATCCTGTGCACGGTCGGCATCACCTTTGCCCTGCTCGGCACGTTCATTACCTACTATGCCTCCACGTCCGTCATGGGGACCGAGGGCGCGCTCAACTGGACCGTGCTTCGGGGTGTTGCCCGCAAGCTCAATCCCGAGACCATGAAACTCGCCTTCATTTTCGTGCTTGTCGGTTACGGCACCAAGGCCGGTCTTGCGCCGGTGCACAATTGGCTGCCCGATGCACACAGCCAGGCACCGAGCCCGATCAGCGCCCTGCTCTCGGGGATCCTGCTGAATACCGCGTTCTACGGGATCATGCGTTTTGTCATGATCGTCGAACCGTCGACGGGCAGCGCATTTACCGGCAACCTGCTGATCATCTTCGGCCTTATCTCCCTGGGCATCTCGGCGATCTTCATCCTGGTGCAGGACAATTACAAACGGCTACTTGCCTACAGCAGTATCGAGCACATGGGCATCATTTCGCTCGGCATCGGCATCGGCGGGCCGGTCGGTATCTACGGCGCGCTCCTGCATATCCTGAACCATGCCCTTGCGAAGCCGCTCATGTTCTTCGCCTCGGGAAAGATCCAGTCGCGTTTCGGCTCTACGAACATCGCCCACGTGAGCGGAGTGCTCACATCCATGCCGCTTCTGGGAGCGCTGACCATGATCGGCGCGTTGTCGCTCTCCGGCACACCGCCGTTCAATATATTCGTGAGCGAGTTCACCGTCTTGAAGGCCGGCGTGGACAGGGGGCTGTGGTTCGTGGTCGCCCTTTTCCTGCTCTTCGTCGTCATCGTGTTTTACGGCGTGCTTTCCGGCTTCGGCAGGATGCTGTTCGGGAAACCGGGGGAGCCAGGTTCTCCCGATACCGGCCATCACCGCGCTGCCGGATATAATCCGGGGAATATGCTTAGCTCCGCGGTCATGATCGTGATGGCAATTGCGGTCGTGGTGATGGGCGTCAGGGTCCCCCGGATCATCGACGATACCATCAGAACCTGCGTACAAGTCTTTGGAGTGAATTGATGGACAGGGTGTTTCATAAAGCGGTCAGGACCGTTGAATATTTGAACGAGTCCACGCTCGAGGTTACGCGCGACGATTTCAAGGACGTCTGCCTTTATCTGTCCGCGGAGAAGCATGCCCTGCTGCGCCTGATGTTCGGGACGGACGAGCGGGAGCGGGACGGGGTGTTCAAGGTCCACGCGGTATTCACCGTGCCCGGCATGGACCGGTTCTTCCATATTGTCCTGCCGGTCACAGGATCCGATCCCCGGTTCCCGTCGCTGACACCCTCAATCCCCGCCGCCCACTGGTACGAGCGCGAGATCATGGATATGTTCGGCCTCAGCCCGCAAGGGCATCCGGACCAGCGCAGACTTGTTTTTCACGAGGCGTTCCCCGCGGGTTCTCATCCGCTTCGCAAGGACTGGTCCATTTCCGGATCAGATCTCAAAGAGTGGGGCGAGGGGACGCTGCAAAAGGTGCCGCATCCGTTCATGGAAGTAGCGGGCGAGGGCATCGTCGAGATCCCCGTCGGGCCGGTGCATGCGGGCATCATTGAACCCGGACACTTCAGGTTCAGCGCCGTGGGAGAGACGATCTTCTTCCTCGAACCGAGGCTGTCCTATACGCACAAGGGCACGGAGAAGCATTTCGAAAAGCTCGGGTTCGTTGAAGGCGTGAAGCTCGCCGAACGCGTGTCAGGCACCTCGTCCTTTGCGCACGGGGCCGCGTACTGCATGGCCGTTGAGCGGATGACGGGCGTTGAGATCACCGAAAAAGCGGCTGCGGTCAGGACACTGGTTCTCGAGCTTGAACGGCTCTACAACCATATCGGCGACATCGGGAACATGTGCGCCGGAACGGCGCTCGCGTTAGGGTATATGAACGGCGCGGTCATCAAGGAGCAGCTCATGCAGCTCAATGAACGGCTCACGGGCAGCAGGTATCTGCGCGGCGTGAACGTTATCGGCGGCGTCACGAAAGATGTCTTCGCCCTGGCCGATGATATTCTCAAGACCATCGATATCGTAACCAGGGAATACAAGGAGCTGATGAAATTGCTGCTCGGCTCGGTCTCGCACATCGAGCGAATGCAGAACACCGGCCGCTTGTCGAAAGATATCGCGCGGAAGTTCGGCGTTACGGGTGTGGCCGCCCGCGCATCGGGCCTGACAGACGATATGAGAAAGGCCCATCCCCATTTGCTCTACGACCGCCTGATCTTTGAATCGCATACCCTGGAAAAAGGGGACGTATTTGCGCGCATGATGATCAGGTCGGAAGAAATAGAATGTTCCATCTCCATGATCCACGAGCTCATCGAAAGCGGGTATAAAGGTGAACTGATCGTTCCGGCGAAACAGGCTGCGCCATATGCCTCGTCGCTGGGATATGTCGAATCGCCGCGGGGATCGCTCTTCTACTGGGTCATGGCGGATAAGGATGGGGAAAAACCGCTCCGGGTGAAGCTCCGTTCGCCGTCGTACTGCAACTGGCCCGCGGTGCCTTTCGCAGTGCATGGGAATATCGTGCCCGATTTCCCGCTCTGCAACAAGAGCTTCAATTTGTCGTATTCGGGGACGGATATGTGAGTGAGGCAGGAGTCAGAAGTCAGGAGACAGATGGGTAGCCGCATGCTTCAGCCTGCGTAACGAAAGATGTAAATTATGTTTAAAGAGATCATTAAAAATATAATCAGAGAAAAGAAAGTCATCCCGTTTCCCGAGGGCTTCAACGTCACGCCCGGGCAGGCGGCGAAGATTGTTGACTTTCAGAAAAAGATTGATAAAATCTTTCACAGGTCGCTCCGGATCAGGCACATAGACGCAGGTTCCTGCAACGCCTGTGAATGGGAATGTACGGCGCTTACCAATCCCATCTACGATATTCAGCGGTTCGGCATCGATTTCGTCGCATCACCGCGGCATGCCGATGTGTTGTTCGTGACCGGTCCCGTGTCGCGGCAGATGGAACTGGCGCTCAAAAGAACGTATATCGCGACGCCGGAGCCGCGGCTCGTGATCGCCTGCGGCGACTGCGCAAAGGACGGGGGGATATACCGGGGAAGTTACGCTGTTACGAACGGCGTGGCGAACGTGATCCCGGTTGACAGTTATATCCCCGGTTGTCCACCGACC
>JBARBN010000029.1:0-4840 GCA_049793155.1 Nitrospirota bacterium | reverse complement strand
GTCACCGCGTGCCGCCGCGTGATCATCATCAGGAAACCGAGCATGACCGTGGCAAGGGCCACCGCGAGCGTGGACCGGGTCACGAGCGTTGAAAGCTCCCTGATCGGAGCCGTCAGATGATAGGAGAAGATCACCAGGGCGATCCCCATCAGCATCGTGGTGGGGATGTTCACGATCGTCTCCACTTCCTTGTGTATCCTGAGCTTCACGATCAGTCTATGTAAAATATAAGGCAGCAGTACTACCTTCATGGAAAGCGTCAGCACGGACGAGATGTAAAGGTCATGCACTCCTCCTACATACCCCACGGTGGCGGTGCTCACGGCAAGCAGAAAACCCTGAAGCGCAAACAAGTGCAAAAGGGCGTTCATCCTGCGCTGCACCAGGAGGCCGAAGGCCGTCAGGAGGATCAGGGCCGCCAGAAGACTGTTGATCTGTGCTGCAAGCTGCATATTCATATTACACCTCTTGCAAATCGTAACCTGAACAAGTCAAAACTATTTACCACGGATGCACGCTGATCAACACTGAAAAGAATTTAAGATTTAGTTCTTAGTTATTTTAATCAGTGTAAATCCGTGTTAATCCGTGGTAAAAAGTTTGTCGTACCTACTCCAGCATGAAATACGAAAGCATCCCGAGCGTGGCGAAAAGGAACGCGCTCCCCAGGAATTCGGTAATGCGGAATATCCGCATCTTCGCCATGCCGGTCTCGATCAGCACCAGGGCCGCTCCCACGAACCCGAGTTTGAGCATGAGGATGGGGAGCGCGGTGATGATCGATGTCAGGTCGTCATTCAGCGCAATTCCCAGCGGGAAAAAGGAGGCGATCCCCAGAACAACAAAGAGAAAGAGTTTCATCATGCCTGCCCATTCAATGAGCGCCAGGTGTCTGCCGGAATACTCAAGGATCATGGCTTCGTGGATCATGGTGAGTTCGAGATGAGTGGCCGGATTGTCCACCGGCACCCTCCCCGTCTCGGCCAGCGCGATAAGGATGAATGCCAATAAGGCGAATACGAGTGACGGCCTCAGCAAAGAATGTCCCTGCGAAATGACCAGCACGATCTGGGACAGCGACGTGGACTTGCCCACCAGCGATACGGCAAAAACAGCCATGAGCATGGCGGGTTCCGCCAGAGAGGCGATGGTCATCTCCCGGCTTGAACCCATGCCTCCGAAGGCCGTGCCGATGTCCATGCCCGCAAGCGCGGTAAAGAAACGCGCGATGGCAAAGAGCGCCACAAGCGCAATGACATCGGCCGTGGCTGAGAACAGAAGGTCAGTTGACAGCATGGGGATAATGCCGCCTGCCATGACCGATACGCCGAATACCAGATAGGGGGTAAAGCGGAATATCCACGACGCGTTCTCGGCCAGCATCACGTCCTTGGAAAGAAGCTTTCTGATATCCCGGTAGGGCTGGAACAGGCTCGGGGCCGAGCGGCCCTGGAGCCAGCACTTCACCATTTTCACCCAGCCTGTAAAGACGGGGGCAAGCGCCAGAAGAAGCGCGACCTGCAAGATTTCTATGATGAACGGATAGATCATCAAACAAAAACTCCTTAATCACGAATGAACACGGCGCAATCTGCAGGGCGGTCCTGCGTATTGTCATCCCCGAATGCTCCCATCGGGGATAAGGTTAAACACCAGGTTCCCCCCGGCTTAAAGTCATGCTGGGGCAGGCTTTAAAACCTTCGGGAATGACAGCTTCATCGCAAAAAAATCAGCAGGACCACGATCGTCACGAACGAATAAATGAGATACACCTGGATATGGCCATGCTGCATTCTCCCGATCCTTCTCGAAATCCAGAAGCTTGCATCAACAACCGGCTGATACAACCAGCCCCAGAAGCGGTCCCTCACCTTGAGATGGTAATGCAGCCGTTCGGGGAAAGCCGGATGGGTCGCCGGAGGGAGCTGCCGCACATGCTCCTTGATGTTGAAGAGATAACCGAAGATCCTCCGAAGGGGCATGGCAAACGAGGTGGCCGTGTATTGCATGCGGTTGGTGACCTTTTCGAATCCGCAGTCCCAAAGCGGAACGCGTCGGATGGCCCCGGGACGTGTATGGAGCAGCAAATAGGTTACGATCACGACCGACAGGATGCCCAGAAAAGCGATGGGCGCCGAATAGGAGGCCCGCTCGGCGGCGATCGGGGTGAGCCACATCCAGCCGAAACCCGATGCGGATGAAGCTATCGTGCCTCCCACCAGATCTTCGGCGATGGGGTCCATCCATTTGACCATAAGCGTCGGCATGACGCCGAGGCCAAGACAGGTAAGAGCGGCAAGCAACATGCCGATGCGCATGGTCCAGCGCACCTCATGCACGCGGCCGTGGTGGTGTCCCCGCTGATGTCCCAGGAACGTCACTCCGAAGGCCTTTACGAAACAGGCCGCTGCCAGCGCGCTCGTCAGTGCCAGGAGCGCGGCCCCCAGCGGGATGAGCAGGTTCAGGAGCGGACTGGGAAGCGCAGGCGAAAGCAGGAACGCCTGATAGGTAAGCCATTCCGATACGAACCCGTTAAAAGGCGGCAATGCCGATATCGAGATGCAGCCGATGAGAAAGAGAACGGCGGTCCAGGGCATGAAGCGGATGAGGCCGCCCATTTTCTCCATGTTCTTTTCATGCGTGGCATGAAGCACGGCGCCTGCTCCCATGAAGAGCAGTCCTTTGAACATGGCGTGGTTCAAGGTGTGATAGAGCCCGGCGATGAGCGCGAGGGCGGCCAGCAGGGACATATCGAAGGACGTGAAGATCATCGCAAGCCCGATGCCGATGAGGATAATGCCGATGTTCTCCACGGAATGGTAGGCAAGGAGCCTCTTCAGATCATGCTGCATCAGGGCATACAGAACACCCATGACCGCGGACACCAGCCCGAACACCAGGACGAGGGCGCCCCACCACCAGGGGAAAACGCCGATCAGGTCGAAGACGACGCGCACAATGCCGTAGATGGCGGTCTTAAGCATGACGCCGCTCATGAGCGCGGAGACATTCGAAGGCGCGACCGGATGGGCCTCGGGTAGCCAGACATGAAGTGGTATCACACCGGCCTTTGCGGAGAACCCGAAAAAGGCGAGCAGAAAAGCTATTGAAGCCCAGCCGGCGGGGAGGTCTGTATCACGCATGGCATCGAACGTGTAGCCTTCAAAACCCTTGAACCCTGTTGCAAGACCGGCCATGATCCCGAAGGAGAGGAGGATCGCGATCGCACCCACATGCGCGACGACCAGGTACAGGAACGCGGCCCTCCTGTTTTCCATTCGCTCGTCTTCGAAAAGCACAAGGAAGTACGAGGCGGCCGCCATCATCTCCCAGGCGATCAGGAAGAAGAATGCGTCATCGGCCAGAACCACGAGGAACATCCCCCCGAGAAAGAGCGCATAAAATACGACAAGACTGGTCACCGACCGGAGCCCCAGGTATCCTTTGACATATCCGATGGAGTAGATGGATACAAAGAAAGCGAGCAGTCCGACGATCATGAGGAAAAAACCGGAGAGAAGGTCGAGCCGAAGATGGAACGGCAGGTCAGGCAGGCCCAGAGGCACGATAACCTGGTAAGCAGTGCCGCTCGATACCGCCCAGATACCGGCGACCGTGGCAAGCAGGGAAGCGATCGTGGTGAGGGAAAAACCGATCGTGATAAGGAGTCTCTGGTTCAGACGCAGAAACGGCGTCAGTGCCAGCAAAAACAGAAGCACCGCAAATGATGAGGATATGAAGCTGATGGGTGAAAGATCCACGTCCCTGCCTCCACGACTATCCCTGCATCAGTGAGCGAAAACCGATCTAAATTTTCAGGTCCTTTTCGTGCATGAATCTATGAGCTGGGAAAGCCCCAGCAGGATCGCTGCCGGGGTCGGTGGACAACCGGGGATATAACTGTCAACCGGGATCACGTTCGCCACGCCGTTCGTAACAGCGTAACTTCCCCGGTATATCCCCCCGTCCTTTGCGCAGTCGCCGCAGGCGATCACGAGCCGTGGCTCCGGCGTCGCGATATACGTTCTTTTGAGCGCCAGCTCCATCTGCCGCGACACGGGACCGGTCACGAACAACACATCGGCATGCCGCGGTGATGCGACAAAATCGATGCCGAACCGCTGAATATCGTAGATGGGATTGGTAAGCGCCGTACATTCCCATTCACAGGCGTTGCAGGAACCTGCGTCTATGTGCCTGATCCGGAGCGACCTGTTAAAGATTTTATCAATCTTTTTCTGAAAGTCAACAATCTTCGCCGCCTGGTCGGGCGTGACGTTGAAGCCCTCGGGAAACGGGATGACCTTCTTTTCTGTGATTATATTTTTAATGATCTCTTTCAGCATAATTTACATCTTTCGTTACGCAGGCTGAAGCCTGCGGCTACCCACGAGTTATTTATCTTTTCCTGACCTCTGATTTCCCGACTCCGAACTTCGAACTCCTAACTCCGAACTTTTCCTTCACTCACATATCCGTCCCCGAATACGACAAATTAAAGCTCTTGTTGCAGAGCGGAAAATCGGGCACGATATTCCCATGCACCGCAAAAGGCACCGCGGGCCAGTTGCAGTACGACGGCGAACGGAGCTTCACCCGGAGCGGTTTCCCATCCTTATCCGCCATGACCCAGTAGAAGAGCGATCCCCGCGGCGATTCGACGTATCCCAGCGACGAGGCATATGGCGCAGCCTGTTTCGCCGGAACGATCAGTTCACCTTTATATCCGCTTTCAATGAGCTCATGGATCATGGAGATGGAACATTCTATTTCTTCCGACCTGATCATCATGCGCGCAAATACGTCCCCTTTTTCCAGGGTATGCGATTCAAAGATCAGG
>JBARBN010000028.1:0-6466 GCA_049793155.1 Nitrospirota bacterium | reverse complement strand
CTTTTTGCCTCACTTTTAGCGGCAATTTAACGCGCCTTGTGCTTATATTAATGCATGCAAAGGAGGGAATCTCATGGACATACTTTTTATCGGCATCACGATCGCGCTCTTTGTTGCAAGCTGGTTTTTCGTGAAACTTGTTGAACGAGTCTAGGAAGGAGGGAAGAATGGAACTGTTCTACTGGATTGGCGGCATTCTCGCCGCGGCGCTGTTGGTGTATCTCTTGATAGCACTTCTTAAACCGGAGGCATTGTCATGACTGGCAACGATATCGTGCAAATAGTTTTATTTTTTGGCGTTCTGTGGCTCCTTGCAAAACCCCTTGGGGTCTACATGGCGCGGGTCTACGAAGGTAAGCCTTCGGGCCTGGACCGCGTGCTCGGGCCTGTTGAGCGGCTTTTTTACCGGATTTGCGGCATCAAACCCGAGGAGGAAATGAGCTGGACGAAATACGCCGGCGCAGTACTTCTTTTCAGCGCAGCAGGATTCTTCTTAGTATATTTCCTGCAGCGCTTACAGGCGTTTCTTCCGCTGAATCCGCAGAAGTTCACTGCCGTTTCCCCCGACTCTTCTTTTAATACGGCGATCAGTTTTATCACGAACACCAACTGGCAGGGATACGGCGGCGAATCGACAATGAGCTACCTCTCCCAGATGGTCGGACTTGGAGTGCAGAATTTCCTGTCTGCGGCAGCCGGCATGGCCGTGCTCGTAGCCCTGATCCGCGGGTTTGCCAGGCACTCTGCCCAGACCATCGGGAACTTCTGGTTCGATCTCACCCGCTCCACGCTTTACATCCTGATGCCGCTTGCGCTGATTTATTCACTCCTGCTCGTTTCTCAAGGGGTAGTGCAGTCCTTCAGCGAATACAAAACTGTTTCGCTCGCCCAGACAATCACCTACGACAACCCGAAGCTCGATGCCCAGGGCAACCCGATCAAGGATGAGAAGGGTAATCCCGTGACCGAGAAGGCGGAGATGAAAGAACAAGTCATACCTTTAGGCCCTGCTGCATCGCAGATCGCGATCAAGCAGCTCGGCACGAACGGCGGCGGGTTTTTTAACGTCAATTCAGCCCATCCCTTCGAGAACCCGACAGCATTCTCCAATTTTCTTGAAATGCTGGCGCTCATTCTCATACCAGCAGCGCTCTGCATCACCTTCGGCAGGATGGTCGGAGACATGCGCCAGGGTTGGGCGCTGCTTTCCGCGATGACCATCGTGCTCGTCACGCTGATGGCTTTATGTACATGGAGCGAACAGGGCGGCAATCCGCGCTTCACATCCATCGGCATTGATCAACAGGCAAGTAATATGCAGCCAGGCGGCAATATGGAAGGAAAAGAGGCGCGCTTCGGGATCGTAAGCTCCACGATTTGGGCAACGGCGACAACAGCGGCCTCTAACGGTTCGGTAAATTCCATGCACGACTCCTTCACGCCCATGGGCGGCCTGTATCCCCTTGCTCTGATCCAGTTGGGAGAGGTGATCTTCGGAGGTGTGGGCTCAGGTCTTTACGGCATGCTGATCATGGCAATTATCACGGTCTTCATAGCCGGCCTCATGGTCGGCCGCACGCCGGAGTATCTCGGGAAGAAGATCGAGATGTTCGAGATGAAGATGGCTTCGGTCGCCGTACTCGTTGTCAATGCCCTGGTCAAGATCGGCACGGCTGTTGGCGTTGCATCTGTAGCGGGAGCAGCGGGAGTAGCGAACCCCGGTCCGCACGGATTTTCCGAGATCCTTTATGCCTTTTCATCAGCGGCGAACAACAACGGCAGCGCCTTCGCCGGCCTCTCCGCCAACACGTTCTTCTATAACACGGCGCTTGGGATAGCCATGTTTATAGGCCGGTTCTGGGTGATAATTCCGGTGCTTGCCATTGCCGGTTCTCTCGCGAAGAAGAAACAGGTTCCTGCCGGATTGGGAACACTGCCGACCCATACGCCATTGTTCGTGGTGCTTTTGATCGGGGTCATCGTGATCGTCGGAGCGTTGACGTTCATGCCGGCCTGGGCGCTCGGGCCGATCGCAGAACAGTTGATGGCCGCGAAATAAACAAAAAGCAGCCACGAAGACGCCAAGTCGCGAAGAATGGCTGGAAACAAGAAGTCCTTTTCGATATTAGACTTTTAAACCTTCGTGCCTTCGCGTCTTAGTGGCAGAGTTGGTTTAATTCAGGAGGAATAATAATGAGCAGCAAATCGAAAAAACGATCGCTCTTTGATTCGACAATCGTAAAAAAGGCATTATGGGATTCGTTCAGAAAATTGAATCCAGTACACCAGATCAAGAACCCTGTCATGTTTGTCGTGGAGGTCGGCAGTATCTTGACGACGATCCTGTTTTTCCACGCAGCGCTGACGGGAAAAGGCGAGGCGTCCCCTACCTTCATCCTGCAGATCTCCGTCTGGCTCTGGATAACAGTGCTCTTCGCCAACTTTGCGGAATCCATGGCTGAGGGCCGCGGCAAGGCCCAGGCCGAATCCCTCCGCCAGACGCGGCGCGAGGTCTCGGCCAAGAAACTTGCAAAGCCGTCGCCTGACGCGGCGGTCACGATGATCGCCTCGTCACAGCTCAAAAAAGGCGATGTCGTTCTCGTAGAGGCAGGCGACACCATCCCCATGGACGGTGAGATCATCGAGGGTGTGGCCTCGGTCAATGAAAGCGCCGTGACCGGAGAAAGCGCCCCTGTGATCCGAGAAAGCGGCGGAGACCGGAGCGCGGTCACGGGCGGCACAACTGTTTTGTCCGACTGGCTCGTTGTGCGTATCACGACTAGTCCCGGTGAGACATTCCTCGACCGCATGATCGCCATGGTCGAAGGCGCCAAGCGCCAGAAGACACCGAACGAGATCGCCCTCGATATTCTGCTCGCTGGCATGACGATCATCTTCCTGCTCGTGTGCGTGACGCTCCTTCCCTATTCCCTCTTCAGCGTGAAAGCGGCTGGCCAGGGTACGCCGGTCACCATCACTGTGCTCGTGGCGCTCCTCGTCTGCCTCATACCGACCACCATCGGCGGCCTCCTCTCAGCCATTGGCATTGCAGGCATGGACCGTATGATCCAGGCGAATGTGATCGCCACATCCGGCAGGGCAGTGGAAGCGGCTGGAGACGTGGACGTGCTGCTGTTGGATAAAACCGGGACGATCACGCTTGGGAACAGGCAGGCCACGGAATTTGTCCCAGCGCCGGGAGTGCACGTGGGCGCGCTTGCAGACGCGGCACAACTCGCCTCGCTCGCTGACGAAACTCCTGAGGGAAGAAGCATCGTGGTCCTTGCAAAGGAAAAGTACAGCCTCCGCGCCCGGGACATGCAAAGCATCAAGGCGGAGTTTGTGCCGTTCACAGCCCAGACGCGGATGAGCGGTGTAAACCTCGACAACCGGGAGATCCGTAAAGGCGCGGCAGACTCAGTTGAAAAGTACGTCCAAAAAATGGGCGGAACATTCCCTTCCGATGTTCGCTCGATCGTGGACGATATTGCCAAACAGGGCGCAACACCGCTCGTGGTTGCCGAGGGAAATAAAGTGCTCGGCGTCGTCCGACTGAACGATATCGTCAAAGGCGGAATCAAGGAAAGGTTCGCTGAAATGCGCAAGATGGGCATCAAAACAGTCATGATCACCGGTGACAACCCACTCACTGCTGCCGCGGTTGCGGCGGAAGCGGGAGTTGATGATTTTCTCGCAGAGGCAACGCCCGAGGCAAAGCTCAAGTTGATCCGCGAATATCAGAAAGGCGGAAGGCTCGTTGCCATGACCGGAGACGGTACGAACGATGCGCCCGCGCTCGCACAGGCGGACGTGGCTGTTGCCATGCACACGGGCACTCAAGCGGCAAAGGAAGCGGGCAACCTGGTGGACCTTGATTCGAATCCCACGAAGCTCATCCAGATTGTGGAGATCGGCAAGCAGCTTTTGATGACCCGCGGCACGCTCACGACCTTCAGCATAGCGAATGACGTGGCAAAATATTTCGCTATTCTGCCTGCTGCGTTCATTTCCATCTATCCGGCGCTCGGGGCGCTCAATATCATGGGCCTGGTCTCGCCGCAGAGCGCCGTGTTGTCGGCTGTGATCTTTAACGCGCTGATCATCATCTTCCTCGTGCCCCTGGCGCTGCGCGGCGTGAAATACCGGCCCCTTGGAGCTTCGGTGGTCCTACGCAACAACGCACTGATCTATGGCGTCGGCGGTTTGATCGTGCCGTTCATCGGCATCAAGTTGGTCGATATGCTGATAACTGCGATGCATATTGTTTAACTAACTGGAGGAGATTGAAATGAATAAAGTGAGTTCTATTCTCGGGTTAAAAATCGGTTTGATGATCGTCTGCGCCATGGTTGCCATGTCCGCGGCTGCTTTCGCGGAGGACGCGAAACCAACGACACCGGCAGTGAACGCCGATGATATCAAGAAGGCGCTCGGAATAAGCATCTATTTGCAGGGCGGGTATACGTACAACGGAAATGCAACCAGCAACAGCGTTTCTGGTTCTGAAAACGATCTGCGCGGCTTCGACCACAAGGCAAACAGCTTCGAAATCGATCTGGCCGAGCTCGTATTTTCGAAAGATCCTGCAGCAGGCGTTATCGGCTACAAAGCAAAGGTGTCAGCGGGTGAGACAGCCAAACTCATTCATGCAACCGGCCTGGGGACCCAGCCGACGGGAACGGCGAATTCCGAATCTTTTGATATCACGGAAGCCTATATCAGTTACACTGCGCCGATCGGCAAAGGACTGCGCTTTGATATCGGGAAGATGGTGACATTCTTCGGAGCTGAAACGATCGAGGCGATCGATAATCCGAATTATTCACGGTCTTTGCTTTATACCTGGGCGGAGCCTGTTACCCATACCGGTGTGAAGGCGAGCTATGTATTCACCGAGAACGTCAACGCGAGCTTTCATATCGTAAACGGGTGGGACAATGCAACGGACAACAACACAGGCAAGTGCTTCGGCACAAGCATCAATGTCTCGGTGGGTGATCCGTTCTCAGCTTACATTAATTATATGCAGGGTCCCGAAAGCGACAACAACAATCACGATCAGCGGTCTTTGATCGACCTGGTCGCCACGATCAAGCCGATTAAACCTTTGTCCCTTATTTTGAATTACGACGATGGCAAGCAGGACAACAGCGACGCATCTTCGGCCAAGTGGAGTGGCTTCGCAGGGATCGTAAAGTACGATTTCAACGATACCTACAGCCTGTCAGTGCGGGGCGAGTCATTCGACGACAAGGACGGCTTTCGGACAGGCACGGTGCAGAAGCTGATTGAAGTGACCGTGACCCCGGAAATCCGGCTAGCTGGCGGCCTGATCTTGCGGCCGGAATACCGCCACGACTCTTCGGACAAGCAGTCCTTCGACAACGGAACGAAGAAGTCCCAGGACACCCTAGCTTTGGGCGCAATGTACAGATGGTAAGGATGTTAGAAAAAAAACGGAGGGATCCATGTTTACAATGATTCGCAATTCACTCATGTCTCTATTGATATTCACGATCCTCACGGGGATCATCTACCCCCTGGCAGTGACCGGGATCGCCCAAGTGATATTCCCGCGACGGGCAAACGGCAGCATCATCTCGAAGAACGGCAGAGCCATCGGGTCTAAGCTGATTGGCCAGCAGTTCGATGGCCCTAAGTACTTCTGGGGCAGGCTTTCGGCAACAACTCCCTATCCTTACAACGGTGGATCGTCTTCGGGCTCCAATCTCGGCCCGAACAACCCCGACCTTGTAAAGGCGGTGCAGGCTCGTATCGATGCTCTGCATGGTGCCGATCCAGGGAATGACGTAAAGATACCCGTTGACCTGGTCACTGCCTCCGGCAGCGGGCTCGATCCGCATATCACTCCGGCCGCTGCTGAATATCAGTTGCACCGCGTAGCAAAGGCCCGGGGACTCGATGATGCCAAAGTCCGAGACCTCATCGCCAATAACACCAAAGGACGCTGGCTCGGCGTGGTCGGCGAACCGGTGGTCAATGTCCTGGAGTTGAACTTCGCGCTCGATGAACAGAAATAACTATGGAGGATACAATATGAAAAAGATTGCAAAGCTTCTTGCCGTTCTACTTATCCTATGCACAGGGGTGCCTCAGCTCGTAAACGCGGTTTCCTGGTCCCCACTTCAGGAGGAACGCGAAGAAAAGACTGCCAAGGGGATCATGGTGAAGGGCACAGTAGTATGCCTGTTCCAGAGCGGGACCGCGGATGTAAAGAAGGCGATCAACATTAATGATATTCTTCCCGTCTACAGGGAAAGCAAGTCCCATGAACTCAAGGAAGTAGGAAAGATTAAGGTGCTTTCTTATAGAGGGCAGGATTATTTGAAAGGCGAGGTCGTTGAAGGAGAACTGAAAGCCGGCGACATCGCAAAAAAGGGTGATGCTGCAAGCCTCATCATATCATCAATCGACGAGTGCAACTAGTTCATCTATAATCGGCGTT
>JBARBN010000027.1:0-35589 GCA_049793155.1 Nitrospirota bacterium | reverse complement strand
TGCCCTGGACATGGGTTCCCAGGAGCGTCTGGGTCCAGGGCAGACAAAACGAGTTTTTCTCCATCTTGATCTTGCTCATTGTTATCCTCCTTTTTCCTCGTGAATATTTTGATTATAGCGCGGTCAGGATGCAACTCCTGAGAGGGAGGAACTCATTTTTTTGAAGATCGGCGCGTTATTTGGCGTGACGGGGTTTTTTCAAAAAAAAGGTAAGGAGGATCGCTGCGCCGGCCAAGACCGCCGCCATATAGAAGCTCGACGAGAAGCTGCCGGTCCGCTCAGCCAGGACGCCTGCGATCGCGGGCCCCGCGATCTGGCCGAGGCCGAAGATGAACGTAATCAGGCCGAAGGCGGCGAGGGCCTTGTCAACGCCGACATATTCGCTGACTGCCGCAACCATGATCGACGGGATGGACCATGCAACGATGCCGTAGAATCCGATCGAAAGATAGAGGAAGAGCGGCGGCAGGTTCGCCGCTACCAGGAGATACGCAAGCGTTTGGAGCGAGAACACTATCATGAGGCCGGCCTTTCTTCCAAGCCTGTCCGAGAGCGTGCCGAACACCGGGCCGGAGACGAGGCTCAAGAGCCCCACCCAGGACCAGAAGTTGCCGGCGATGGTTTCCGAGAACCCCCGTTCCTTTACCAGCGCAGTCACGATGAAGGTGGCATAGATCACGTAGGTGTAGCCAAAGAGAAAGTAGATCGAACCGAGCAGATAAAGGACCTTGTTCCTGTAGATGCTCTGGAGCGCCGACCGTTCCTGAAGAACGGGCGTAAGATTCTTGCCCTCGCTGCCCAGCGGTTGCAGTCCCAGGTCCTCCGGCCTGTTTCGCAGATAAAAATAACTGATAGAGGCGATGATGAGCACGACGCCGGCGAGAATCAGCCAGTTCATCCGCCACCCCTCGGGGCCGATCAACCTGTTCACAAAAGGGATGAGTTTGCCGGAGATGATGATCGCGAACCCGCTGCCGATGACCACGAACCCTGCGGCCCGTCCCCTGATCGTCCGGTCGAACCAGGCGGTGATGAGCCCCATCACCGGAACGTTCACTGCGCCGCTTCCGATACCTGTGACGAAATAGAGCAGGAGGATCGCACGGAAGCTCCCGGCCCTGCTGATAAGCGCCATCGAGACCCCGATAATGATGAGCGCGATTACGATCAACCGACGGGAGCCGATCCGGCCGGCGACGTGGCCGCAGAACAGAACTGACACGAGATAACCGATAAAATTGCCGGTGCTGATGAATCCGATCTGCGAGTAAGAGAGCTTGAGGGTAGATGCCATGGACGGGAGCAGCATGCCGAGCGCAAAACGGCCGAAGCCGAGGCAGGCAAAGATACAGAGCATGCCCGTTATAACAATGACCCAACCATAGTGAAAGGGAAGATGCGGGGCCTTCGAATCAATCATGGCAGGAACTATAGCATTTCTTCAGAAAATGGCAACGTGAAATTTTCACGAGGGCTGTGAAGGAACAGGGTTTCCGGGAGATGAAGGGAGCGGTTGTTATTCCGAACGCTTTAGAGGCTCAATGAAGCGTGGGGTTTGCTTCAGTATGGCCGTTAAGAGAGGCCTTTGCGGAGTACGGTCAAGGCGTGCACTTCAACGAAAACACCAAACCAGACTTCATCTGAAATCGAAACGATAGAAGCGCCCGTAACATGGGAGCCATTGTCCGAGTGGCAATACCTGACCTCAACAACGAATGATATTTCTCTGGAACGCAACGAGGAAACCGATATGATGCATTCTGTCTGCAGTCCCTTGCTGAACGGTACGGGACACTCGAAGAGAATGCCATTGCGGCTGACGTTGGCAAGAATCGCAGGCACGAAGCCATTGCCCTTCTTTACCTGCAGTCTGATATCCTGCTGGTAGGCATCGGGAACGTCATATCTTCTTTCGCGTCTTATTTTAGTACTCTCTTCCGGAGAACCGGAGGTCGATGACCCTTTCCTCCTGTCTTCAGTCATAAAGCATTACCTCTTCATATCGTCCGATTTTTAAATTTTCGACACGGGAATCGCTGCCAATCCAGTTGATACCCTTTTATATAGCCCCGATGATTTTTTCGTACTCAGCAATTATCTCGTTGTCCTGATTCCTTATCTCGGCTGAAAACATAACAAACCTGGACCGCCTTCCGTCAAGTTTAACTTTTGCAATCAGCGTGTCGCCGGGCGCCGCATTTTTTTTATACCGCACGATCTTCTGAACAACGCGAGGACCAGTTTTTAGATCTTCGAGCGCGATCGGAATAAGCGCTGCGGCAACAAGACAGACAAATTCGTCCTGGGCATAGCCGGGATACGTTGGGGCTCCGGGAAAATGGCCTTCAATATCCGGGTCGTCATCGCGAAGTTCCTTCAGTCCCGTCAACATATCGGGTGTATTCGCGCTATAAAAGACACCATCAATTTTTCTGAGGGCCGCCCCTCTATGAGGTAAAATTGTTTCGAGACTTTTTCTATTGAAGCACACGAAGGGGATATCCATAGTTATGTTCACCACGAATGACTATTATGAGAGGAACCACACTCATGAGTTCGGTCTGTCCTAATTGTACAGCAGATGAAGTATGTTTGCCACACAGAGACATCATCTTATGACATCAGCGATAGCATCCTTCTTCCGGTACACCGTGCCCTGGAACAAGGCGATCTTGTTCCCTGCATCATCGTGCACGTTGATAAGATAGGTCGCGATTTTGGGGTTGAACGACACCTCTTCAGCCGACGCTGTCAGGGCGCCGCTTTTTACGGCTTTAAAGAACGAAATACTCACATTAATGGCCACGGCAAGGGTTGCGTGCGAATTGGAGGCCGCGGAAAAAACGGCGTCAGCAAGCGAGAAGATAGCGCCTCCGTGCAGCATCCCCGCGCTGTTCAGGTGATGCGGCTTCACCTCCATCCTCGCCTTTGCCTTGCCCTGACCGTATTCCAGCATCTCAATGCCAAGATGCTTTGCGTAACGGTCATGCTCCACAAATCTCTTCAGTGTATCCATTGATCGTCCTCTCCTTTGACCCCTGCCGCCGCCATTATAGCAAAATGCCCCAAGTTATCCAAGAGATAATACGGATTTTTTGTTTACAAATCCTTGCGTTCTGGTTTATAATAGCCCCGTTTCAAAGCAAATCCCCCTTTTTCGGACCGGAATCCACCCTCAAGGAGCGCCCATGCCCTGGAATGCCGAAGAATCGCTGTCACGACCGGAACTTGCGAAGCTGCAGAGCCAGCGGCTTAAAAAGGTCTGCGAGCGCGTCTATGCCAGAGTTCCTTTCTATAAAAAGAAGTTTGATGACAAGGGCCTCAAACCCGCCGACATCGATAACATTCAGGATATCGTCAAACTTCCCTTCACGAAGAAAGCCGACCTTCGTGACAACTATCCCTACGGCCTCTTTGCCGAACCGCTGGAAAACATCGTGCGCATTCATGCGTCGTCAGGAACGACCGGCAAGCCGACGGTCGTGGCCTACAACCGGAACGACATCAATCTCTGGGCAGACGTGATGGCGCGGACCTTTACCTGTGCCGGCGTCACGAGCAAGGACGTGGTCCAGAATGCCTATGGCTACGGTCTGTTCACCGGCGGTCTGGGTGCGCACTACGGCGCGGAACGCGTTGGTGCCGCCGTTATCCCGATCTCCGGCGGCAATACTCAAAAGCAGATCATGCTCCTGCAGGATTTCGGCAGCACGGCGATCTGCTCGACACCTTCCTTTGCTCTCTACATCTATGATGTTGCCTGCGAGATGAAGATCAATCTCGATACGATCAAACTGCGCGTTGGGCTGTTCGGCGCCGAGCCCTGGACCGAGGAGATGCGGCGCGAAGTCGAAGAACGGCTCAGGATCAGGGCCATAGACATCTACGGCCTCTCGGAGATCATCGGACCGGGTGTTTCCTCGGAATGCATCGAGGCGCAGAGCGGCCTCCACATCAACGAAGACCACTTCTATCCCGAGATCATCAACCCGGAGACGGGCGAACCGCTCCCTTATGGCCAGGAAGGCGAGCTCGTGATCACGAGCATGTCGCGCGAGGCCATGCCGCTCATCCGCTATCGAACAGGCGACATCACGAGCCTCAATGCCGAGAAGTGCGTCTGCGGCAGGACACTGGTCCGCATGCGACGGGTCAGGGGGCGGGCCGATGATATGCTGATCATCCGGGGAGTGAACGTGTTCCCGTCCCAGGTGGAATCCGTGTTGCTCCGCACCAAAGACATTGCCCCGCATTATATCATCGAAGTTGACCGGAAGGGCAGGATGGACGTGATGAACGTGCGTGTCGAGGTGACCGCCGAGTGCATGGAGAAACTGGCGGCCAAAGTGCTTACCACCGATCTGAAGTCCTTTGCGCAGGAAGAAGAGGACCTCATCAAGATCAAGCGCGACATCCAGAAGAACGTCAAGGACATCATCGGCGTGAATACCGAGGTGACGCTGGTGCCTCCCGGTGCGATCCAGCGGAGCGAAGGCAAGGCCAAACGAGTCATCGACAACAGACCGAAATAAAGACGAAAGACCTTTTTCTCGCGAAGGCGCAAAGTTCGCCAAGAAAGGCGGAATAAATCCTCGGTTGTAAGCCAAGCATTAAGATTTTGACCTCCTTTGCGATCTTTGCGTCTTTGCGAGAGACAATTTTTGAGGTGTGGTTTTGAAAAAAGCTATTCTATCCGGTAACGAAGCCATCGCGCGGGGGTTCATCGAAGCGGGCGGCAAGCTCGCGGCGGCCTATCCCGGTACGCCGAGTACCGAAGTGCTTGAGACACTTTCCCGTGAACAAGGCATTCATGCCGAGTGGTCCGTGAATGAGAAGGTGGCCCTGGAGGTCGCCATCGGAGGCGCCCTGTCCGGCGTGCGGTCCCTCGCGTGCATGAAGCACGTGGGCGTGAACGTGGCTGCGGACCCGCTCATGACGGCAGCGTACACGGGCGTTAATGCCGGGCTCGTACTCATGGTTGCCGATGATCCCGGCATGTTCAGTTCCCAGAACGAGCAAGACACGCGCCACTACGCACGCATGGCAAAGGTCCTCTGCCTGGAGCCGGCTGACTCGGCCGAGGCGCGGGATTATGTTCGGCAGGCCTTTGAGCTTTCCGAGACCTTTGATACGCCGGTGATCCTCAGGACAACAACCCGCATCTCCCACTGCAAGAGCGTGGTTGAGACCGCGGATCCCATTACGGTGAAGGACCGCGACCTGGCGCGGGACGTGCCGAAGTATGTGATGCTTCCCGCCAACGCAAAGAAGCGCCACCTGATCGTGGAGGAGCGGCTCGGCCGGCTCAAAGAGTGGGCCGAGAGCTCGGCAATGAACCAGGTGATCAGCGGCAGCGGTGAAGTCGGTTTTATCGCGAACGGCATCGCATTTCAGTACGTACGCGAGGCCTTCCCCGATGCGCCGGTCCTGAAGCTCGGTGTGACCTATCCTCTTCCGGAAAAGAAGATCCGCGACTTCGCCGCAACGGTCAAAAAACTTGCGATCGTCGAGGAACTCGACGGATTCATTGAGGAGCAGGTCAAGGCCATGGGGATCGCCGTACATTTCGGCAAGACCGCGTTCCCGGTCTGTGGCGAGCTTTCGTCCCGCCTGGTCCGCGATGCAGTCACGGGAAAGCCGCTCCTCTGCAAGGCCCCGCCGGCCGGCCTGATCATGAGGCCGCCCACGTTCTGCCCCGGATGTTCCCATCGCGGCCTTTATACGGTCATCGCAAAGCTGAAGCTTTTCGTGTCGGGCGATATCGGCTGCTATACGCTCGGCGCGCTGCCGCCGTTCTCGTCCATGCACACGTGCATCTGCATGGGCGCCAGCATTTCGGCCGCCCACGGTATCGCTCGGGGCCTGGCGCTGAAGGGCGTGCAGCAGCAGAAGCCCGTGGCCGTGATCGGCGACTCCACGTTCCTTCATTCCGGTATCACCGGTCTGATCAACATGGTCTACAACGGCGGCGACGCCATTGTGATCATCATGAACAATGACACGACCGGCATGACCGGCGGACAGGAGCACGCCGGCACGGGTCGCAACGCACGGGGGACAGAAGCGCCCCGCCTCGATATCTCGAAGCTCTGCCAGGCCATCGGCGCGAAGCGGGTGCGTGAGATCGATGCCTACAATATCAAGGGCCTCGAGAAGATCATGAAGGAAGAACTCGCGGAAAGAGGTCCGACGGTGCTCATTTCCAACCAGCCCTGCGTGCTGCGCTATCGTGTCACCAAGAAGGCCTACGCAGTGGAGCGAAAGACCTGCACGGGGTGCAAGATGTGTCTCAAGGCGGGGTGCATTGCCCTGTCCTTCACGCCCGAAGGCAAGACGGGTTTTGTGGAGATCGATCCGCTTCTTTGCAACGGCTGCGGCATCTGCGCCCAGCTCTGCACCACGGGGTCGATGAAAACGACATAATGCTGAACCTTATTTTACCACGGAGACGCGGGGACACAGAGAAAAGCGGAACAGCAGGGAATAACGGTTCAAGACAAAACATGTTATGATTCTTAATTTTCTCTCTGCGTCTCTGTGGTGGATTCTCGAAAGGGTTATATCGTGAATGTTTTTAATATTCTCATCAGCGGTGTGGGGGGACAGGGCGTGCTCCTGACGAGCAAGGTCATTGCGGAGGCGGCGCTCCTCACGGGTCTCGATGTAAAGCAGAGCGAAGTTCATGGCATGGCCCAACGCGGCGGCAGCGTGCTTTCGCAGGTGCGGTTCGGTGACAAGGTCTTCTCACCGATCGTGAGCGAGGGTGAGGCCGACCTGCTGATCGGGTTCGAGCCCCTCGAAACCGCACGGTATCTCCATTTCCTTAAGGACGACGGCGTGGTCGTTTACAATACCCGGTCCATCGGTACGATCGGCGTTTCCATCGGAGTGGAAAAATATCCGGCCGATATCAATACGCTCATCAAGGACCGCATCAAGACCGTCATACCTTTTGACGGGACGCAGCTCGCGGTCGCAGCCGGTGACAAGCGCACGCTCAATCTCGTGCTGCTCGGTGCGGCGCTCACTTTTTTGCCGCTCAAGGAGCCGGTCATCCTCGAAGCGATCAAGAACACGGTTCCCAAAAAAGCGCTTGAGATAAATCAGAAGGCTTTTGCGGCAGGCAGGGCGCACGGGAAGTAAACTCTGGTGCTGGTGTATCTGATCTTCGCTCCATCCCTACGATCTTCGGTTCATACCCCCGCTTCGATCAGGATGTCAACGGTGTTCTGCATGAAGATTTGGTGATAGACCTTCCCACGACCATTTCTGATACAGACGCGGTATTCGGATCGGCTAGTCACGCTGTTCGCCGGAGCGCAAACCTGGTTTGGATGCAGTGGCATCTATAAATGCCTCTAGGGACTTTTCTGTATCGTCAGAAATTTCCAGGAAGTGCACTCCATACCAATGAGCATCAACTCCCGGAGCCGGTTGAACGGTCCTGACGATTTCTCCCGCGATCTGGAGCTGTGTCATATCGGGAAGAAAGAACGAGCAGGAGAGCCGATCTCCCAGATCAAAGATCTGGGCAGTTTCAATAAGCATCCCATCAAGACTGATATCCAGAGAGTTGCAGACAAAATGACTGTCGCTGGTCTTCCCGTCAACGGCGACGTTGAGGAGCACCCGGTATGTTTCCCGCCAGGACAGGTTCAGAAGCGTTTTTGCCTGCGCCAAAAGCTGAGCGGACTTGATCGGCCGGGTCATGACCGCATCTGCACCGCAGCGTGCGCTTTTTTCGATCGCTCTCCGGGTGTGCGCACAGATCACGATGATGGGGACCGGACCCTGTTCTGCATCCTGCCTGAGGAGGGAGCAGAGCTCCTCACTATTCATTCCGGGCATATCGAGAGGGAGTATGATCAGGTCCGCGCGGACTGTCCGATGGATCCGCAGCACCTCGTCAGTTGTAGCCGCGATGAAGACACGCATATCCGCCCGGTCCAGGAAACTGTTCTTCTTTCTCAGGACGGCGTTAATGTTCTCTGCTATCACAATTTTTTTCATGACGTAATTTCAGGGCTCGTTCAAGGTTCGCGCCGTCGATCATCGATGAGAAGTGTACGCAATGAATCGATAACGAACCGCCCTATTCTCCCTTCGATAAGAAAGCATGGGATAATTCGATACTTTTTAACATGAGGATCTCTCACGGCTTATTCAAGCCAAGGAGAACGGCGGCATTCGTATACAGCATCTTCTCTTTCGCCCTGTCCGCTATCTTCAAATGAAGTGTCCGCTCCAGCATTTCTTTCTGGTCCGTCCAGGGGCTGTCGCTCCCGAACAGGACCCGGTCCTCATCGAAGTGTCCGATGAGCCGGATGAACTCTTCGTCGCTTACTTCGCTCAAGGTCATCGAGGTCTCAGTATAGACATTCTTGCAATCGCTGAGACAACGGATCCGGTCCCATTGCCTCCATCCCCCGACATGCGTGCATACGATGGTAAGGTCCTTGAACCAATCGGCCACTTTTTTTACGCGCTCCACATCCGCCTGGGTATTATCAGGGAAGGCGATATCGTATCCGGTGTGGAATATGATATAGAAGCCGAAGCTGGCGATGAGTTCATAAAAACCGTACATATGTTTGCTGTCGATGAAAAAACGCTGGTACATGGGGTGAAGCTTGACTCCGCGGATGCCCGCCCGCTGGGCTTCGCCCAGCATATCCTCAACGTCATCCGGATCATTGGTGGGATGAAATGAGACTAGCGGATGGACGCTGTCGCTCTTGATCTGCTTGCAGAATTCAAGGACCGGATAAAGCTGCGTCGATTTGGTCACGATGTTCGCCACCAGGCTCGCGGAGATGTCCGCCCGTTTCATTGAGTCGAGCAGGCCCTGCAGGGTCCCGTCTGTCCGGGGGCGATAGGTGCCGGACTCCGAGGCAAGCGCGTCAATTGCAGCCTTGGCGATCTTGTCCGGAAAGACATGGGTGTGGAAGTCGATGTATTTCATAAAATGCACAGAGGACATAGCGGATGGGCGACGGGTGAAAAGGAATAGTTCCCACTCCCTCTTCTTTGCTCTCTGTTTTCTGCCTCCTTAAAATTTTCTGTTATCGATAACCCGCATCGCTTTTCCCTCGAACCGCTCCAGAGTTTTTTTCTCCACAAGTTTCACCTCGACGGAGATCCCGAGCTCCGAGGCAAGGCGCTTCTTGATGGTTTCTTTGAGCTTGCTTTGCTTTTTCATCTCATCGAAGAACATGGACTCCGACACCTCAACGTTGACCGTCGTATCATCAAGAGCGCCCTTGCGATCGATGATGATCTGATAATGCGGGGCAACACCTTCGATCTCGAACAGCACGTTCTCGATCTGCTGCGGAAAGACATTCACGCCGCGAATGATCAACATATCGTCGGTTCTGCCGTAGACCCTCGTCATTTTCCTCATGGTCCTGCCGCAGGGGCACGGCTCGGGAATAAGACGGGTCAGATCGCGAGTCCGGTACCGGATGACCGGGAAGGCTTCCTTGGTTAGTGTCGTGATGACCATTTCCCCGATCTCTCCGGGCTGGACCGGTTCGAGAGTGTCAGGATTGATCCATTCAACGAGAAAGTGGTCTTCGGCAATGTGCAGACCGTTTCGTTCCAGGCACTCACCGGCAACGCCGGGCCCCATTACCTCGGACAGGCCGTAGTTGTCCGTTGCCACGATCTTGAGCTTGTCTTCGAGCTCTTTGCGCATGGCGTCGGACCAGGGCTCGGCGCCGAAGAGGCCGTACTTGAGCGAGAGGGAATTGCGGTTAATGCCCATTTCCATCATCGTGTCCGCGATCAACATGGCGTAGCTGGGCGTGCTTACGAGCGCCGTGGTCTTGAAGTCCTGCATGAGCTTGATCTGTCGCCGCGTGTTGCCGCTCGAAATGGGGATGACGGACGCGCCGAGCCGCTCTGCACCGTAGTGAAGGCCGAAGGCGCCGGTGAAAAGACCGTAATTGAATGCGATCTGAATGACATCATCCTTGGTGATGCCGCCGGCCGCCAGGATTCTCGCGACCAGGTCAGACCAAGTCTTGATATCGTTCTTCGAATAGCCCACTACGGTCGACATGCCGGTCGTCCCCGACGAGGCGTGGATTCGGACGACCTCCCTGAGCGGCACGGCAAAGAGCCCATACGGATAGTTTTCCCTGAGGTCTTTCTTTGTCGTCAGGGGCAGCCTGCTGAGGTCATCGAGCGAGCGCAGGTCATCGGGGTTGAACTTGACCTCGTCAAACTTTTTTCGGTAAAAGGGGACGTTCATGTAAACCCGGTTCAGGGTGGACTCGAGCCGTTCAAGCTGCAGCTGCTCCAGTTCTTTCCGGTTCATGGACTCGGTTTCAGGCTGCCAGTACATAGTAGCACCTCCGGTGCAATTGGAAATTTGAGATTGGAAATTGTATAGTGAAGATTGAAAAAAGAAACTAAAGATTTCAAATTTCCAATTTCCAATCTTCAATTTCCAATAATTTATTATTCATTCACGTCCCGTCCCAGATACGCGCGCTGTACATCCCGGTTTGCGAGCAGTTCTTCAGCCTCGCCCGATAGAATGATCCTGCCGGTCTCGAGCACGTAGCCGCGGTTTGCGATCCTGAGGGCGCTTCGCGCGTTCTGCTCCACCAGCAGCACGGTATTTCCCTCTTCGCGGAGCTTAACAATGATGTTGAAGATCTCTTTTACCATGATCGGCGCCAGGCCCATGGAAGGCTCATCGAGCATGATAAGCTTCGGCCGCGCCATAAGCGCCCTGCCGATGGCAAGCATCTGCTGCTCGCCGCCCGACAGGGTGCCTGCAAGCTGACGTTCGCGCTGCTTGAGCACCGGGAAAAGGCTGTAGATGCGCCCGAGATCACGCTCCACCTCATGCTTGTTGCCGCGCTTAAACTGGACATATGCGCCGAGCAGGAGGTTCTCGTGGACCGGCATGGCAGGGAACACCTGCCTGCCTTCGGGTACGAGCGAGCATCCGTTGAAAACGATGCGCTCCGTTGGAACGCGCAGCATGTCCCGGTCGTCGAACAAGATCTCGCCCGCCCGGGCCCGGAGCAGACCTGTTATGGTCTTGAGCAGCGTGGTCTTTCCCGCGCCGTTCGCGCCGATGATCGTGACGATCTCGCCCGCTTTCACATGGAGCGAAAGCCGATGAAGCACGGACAGGCCGCCATATCCGGCATCGAGGTTACGAATCTTAAGCATCGTCCGCTCCCAGATAGATGCTAATAACCTCAGGATTGGTCTGTATTGCCCGCGGCACATCATCCGCGATCTTTTCACCGTAGCTGAGCACAACGATCTCATCGGAGATGTTCATGACCAGGGACATGTCGTGTTCAACGATCAAAATGGTGATGCCGAGGTTGCGAACTTTGACGATCAGTTTTGCCACGTCCGCCGTCTCACGCATCGTGAGGCCTGCAGCGGGTTCGTCGAGCAACAGCATGGTCGGGGCGCTCGCCAGAGCACGGGCGAGTTCTACGGCACGCTGCTGGCCGTAAGAAAGGCTCAGTGCCTCGGCCTCGCTCAGATTAAGGATCCCGAGAAGGTCCATCATTGCAAGCGCCTTTTCCCGGATCTTGCGTTCTTCGCTCCGGGTCCAGGGCAGGTTCAGCATGCCGGCGATAAATCCCGCCCTGCTTCTGACATGGCAGCCGACCATGACGTTTTCAAGCGCGGTCATGTGGGCAAAGAGCTTGATGTGCTGGAAGGTGCGCGACAGTCCGACCGCGGCGATCTCGTAGGGCTTTTTCGTGTCGATCGGCACTCCCTGATAAATAATGGCGCCGGCGTCCGGGCATAAAAAACCGGATACAAGGTTGAACAGCGTCGTCTTTCCCGCGCCGTTCGGCCCGATGACCGCTTTGATGCTGCCCTGCTGCACCGAGAAGCTTACGTCTTTCACGGCCTGAAGTCCGCCAAAGCGCTTGCTGATATTTTTTATTTCAAGGAGAGACATAATGAGTCCAAACACCCGGGAGCAAAGCATCAATTAAATAGGCTCTTAATCATTTGAGTCTAGAGCCGTGAGGATCTTGAGCTCTATTTGCTGTTTGTTGACTGAAATTTACCGCTTAATCTCTTGACGATCGCCCTTAGATCCGATCCTATGATGCCATCGGGCGCGAAAAGCATAATAAGTATAAGAATACCCCCGAATATGGCGTCATCAAAGGTTCCGAAATAACCGCGAAGCGAGAAAAAGTTCAATACCACGCTCATAATGAGCGTGCCCCAGAGGCTTCCCATGCCACCGACGGCAACGATGGCGACATAGCGCACGGATTTTAAGATCGACGCCTCGGACGGGCCGATGCCGCCGTTGAAATGAGTAAGGAAGACCCCGGCGACCGCGGCGAGCACGGCGCTCAGCATAAAGGTGGAGAGCTTGTACCTGGCCGTATCAACGCCCATGGCGTTCGACGCATCCTCGGCCCCGCGGATCGCGCGGAGTGCGCGGCCGACCCGGGAGTGGATAAGGTTCACGAGCAGTACCATGGCCGCAGTCACGAGCAGCCAGGCAAAGTAATAGTTCATGACCCTGAGCGACGAGCCGCCGCTCACGCTGAAGCCGGGCAGCAGGGGAAAAGGAGGCACGCCTGAGATTCCGTCTGCGGCTCCGAAGCTCTGGGTCCCGAGCACCAGGCTGAAGATGATCGTCCCGAACCCTAACGTCGCCATGGCGAGGTAATGCCCTTTGAGCTTCAGCACCGGGATGCCGATGGCCCAGGAAACAACGAGCGCAAGCAGTGCGGCAACAATGCAGGCAGCCCAGGGATTGACGCTCACCAGCGAGTTGCCATAGAGGTCCTGCCGGTTGGTAAGGACCCGGAGCTTTGTAAGGAGCGTGAAGAGAACAGCGCCCTTATAGGCGGACAGATCCAGAGTAGTGAGAACGGCCGATGTATATCCGCCAATTGCGAAGAAGCCCGCGTGGCCGAGGGAGATCTGTCCTGCGAACCCCATCAGGAGACAGAGCCCGACCACGATGAGCGAATAGTAAGCCGTCATCGTAAGTTGCGTGAGATAAAACTCTTTTCCAACCGTAAGAGTCAGGAGCTGGACAAGGGTGACCACTGCAACAAGGGTCAGGATCGGAGTAAATCGCGAAGTCTTCATCAAAAATCCTTCAGACGCATGGCCTCTTTGTTTCCAAACAGTCCGCTCGGCCTGACGAACAGCATGACGAGCAGGATGGAAATGGAGATCGCGTCCTTGTAGGCTGTCGGCAGGAACCAGATGCTGAAGGACTCAAGAATGCCGAGGATGAAGCCCGCTGCCACGGCGGCCATGCTGTTGCCGAGGCCGCCGAGGATCGCAACGGTAAAGCCCTTGATGGCAAGACCGGCGCCGATGTTATACTGAGTATAGGTGATCGGCGAGACCACGCACCCTGCCAGTGCGCCGATGCCGGCGGAGAGGACAAAGGAAAGGGTGATCATATTCCTGGTCGGGATGCCGCAGAGCGCCGCCGCGTCGCGGTTCGCAGCGCAGGCGCGCATTTCCCTGCCCAGCATGGTATGCTTGAAAAAAAGGTTCAGAAGAAGAACGATGACCGAACAGACGCCGATGCTCCAGACGACCTGTGGAGAAATGCGGACACCGCCGAGGGACAGAGCAGAGATCTCGTTCCCCGTGAAGTAAGGCAAGGAGCGGACCCCCTCACCCCAGGTGAACAGCGCTGCCTCCCGTATCAGGATGGAAAGTCCGATGGTGATGATGATCATCCTGAGGACCGTCGGCTTTACGAGCCACCGGATGAAGGTTATTTCGATCAGTCCGCCGATGATCATCGTGATCAGCACGGCGCCGAGGACGGCGAACGGAAGCGGCAGGAAAGCGTGAAGGGTCACGGCGATCATGCCGCCGAGCATGACGAATTCGCCCTGGGCGAAGTTGATGATCCCCGTGGTATTGTAAATGATGTTGAACCCGATGCCGACAATGGCGTAAATGGTGCCATAGGTCAGGCCGGCAACGACGTATTGAAAAAATAACTCGATCAAAAATTACTCCTCAGCGGCGAAATACAATAAAAAAAATGATCACTGAGCACGGAGACGTGAAAGAGAATAAGCGGGTATGATGGACGAAAGACGAGGGAGAAGAGACGCAAGAGCGAGGCGTACGCGTCCATCATCTGCGTTAACTAAGTGAACGGTTGTCCATCCTCCCCTGGCCTTCAAACACCCTGTCTTCGTGGTAAGAACCTATCTGTCCAACAGCGCGAATTTTCCGTCCTTCACCGTCAGCATCACAAAAGATTCGATATCGAGGCCGTTATGGTCCGTTGGAGAAAAGGAGAAAATACCTGCGGTGCCGAAGAATCCTTTTATGTGCTCGATGGAGGTCCGCACTTTTTCCCGGTCGTAGCCGCCCTCGCGGATGGCCCGGGAGAGGATCATCATCGCGTCATAGGCATGACCGCCGAACGTGCTTACATCCTCGGAATATTTTGTCTCATAGGCCTTCCGGTACGCCATAACGACCGGTTTCTGTAAGTGTTTGTCAGGAAGCAGGTCCGCAACAATGATCCTGCTGGCCGGGAAGATCACTCCCTCGGCGGCAATACCAGCGGCCTGGGCATATTGGATATTGGCAAAACCGTGGCTCTGGAAGATGGGCACGGTCATGCCGATCTGTCGCGCGTTCTTGATCACGATGGCCTGCGCCGGTTCAATGGACCAGTTCACGATCGCCTGCACGCCCTTGGCCTTGAGCTTGGTAACCTCGGCGGTAAGGTCCGTCGCCGACTTGTCGTATACCTCGCTGATCAGGATCTGGATGCCGTTCTCAGGCGCGAGCTTCTCGAGCTGATCCTTGCCCGCCTTGCCGAACCCCGTATTGCTTGAAAGGACTCCGATCTTCGTGATCTTCATCTTTTTCATCTGCTGGAAGATCTTCATTGCGGCATAACTGTCTTTGGGCGCCACCTTGAAAACATATTTTCCCAGGGGATTTACGATTACCTCGGCTGCAGCGCACGAAAGCAGGATCGTCTTTCCAGCCTCGGCAAGGTTCTTGATAGCCATGGTCTCACCGCTGGTGGATGGACCAATGATCGCGAACACCCGCTCTTCTTCTATCAGCTGTTTCGCAAAGGAGACGGCTTTCTCGGGACTGCCGCCGGTGTCCTTGACAATGAGCTCGACTTTTTTCCCGATGATGCCGCCTCTTGCATTCATATCCTCCACGAGCATCTCGAGGGTCCGCGCCTCGGGCGCACCGAGGTTTGATGCCGGCCCGGTAACCGCAAGAATGGCACCGACCTTGATCGAGTCATCGGCGAATGCAGAAGCAGCAAGCAACGAAAGAGCAGCAGCGATTACCACGATGAACTTTCTGATCCCCATGATGAGTCTCCTCCTTACAGAGATACTGGCTGCCAATTGCGGCCCGCGTACGTCCTGCTCATAAGGACGACCGGATACCGGTGTTCTGAAACAACTAAGGAGTGCCCGGTCTTGCCGGACACTCCCTGTCTGAAATTGTTCGCGCGTTATTTTTCCAGCACCGTGAACTTGCCGTCCTTGACGGTCAGCATTTCAAAGGCGTTGAGATCGAGACCGTTGTGGTCCGTTGCCGAGAAGTTGAAGATGCCGGCCGTGCCGACCAGGCCCTTGATGTTTTCGATGGCGGTCCTGACTTTTTCCTTGTCTGTTCCGGCAGTCTTGATTGCATCGGCGAGAATGAGCATGGCATCATAGGCGTGGCCGCCGAAGGTGCTCACCTCTTCCTTGTATTTCGCCTCATAGGATTTTTTATATGACAGGAGCAGGGCCTTCTGGGGGTTCTTGTCGGGGAGCACGTCGGCAACGAGAAGCCTGCCTGCCGGAAAGATAACGCCCTCGGCCGCGGAACCGGCCGCCTTCACATACCCGATGTTGCCGAAGCCATGGCTTTGAAAGATCGGAATGGTCAGGCCGATCTGGCGCGCGTTCTTGATCACGATCGCCTGCGCCGGCTCGATGGACCAGTTCACGATCGCCTGGACATTGGCCGCCTTCACCTTTGTCACCTCGGCCGTAAGGTCCGTGGCCGCTTTATCATAGACCTCGCTGATCACGACGGTGATGCCGTATTCCGCGGCAAGTTTTTCCAGCTGCTCCTTGCCTGCCTTGCCAAAGCCCGTGTTGGAGGACAGTACGCCGATCCTGGAGATGTTCATTTTCTTCATCTGCTGGAATATTCTGATCACGGCGTCCTTGTCCTTCTGGGGCGTCTTGAACACGTACTTTGCGACGGGGTTGACGATCGCCTCGGCCGCCGCGCAGGAAATAAGAATGGTCTTTCCCTCTTCAGCAATATTCTTGATGGCCATGGTCTCTCCGCTGGTGGAGGGGCCGATGATCGCAAAGACCTTGTCTTCATCAATGAGCTGTTTGGCAAAGGAGATTGCTTTTTCCGGGCTTCCGCCCGAGTCCTTGACCACCAGTTCCAACTTGGTGCCGTTGATCCCGCCCTTGGCATTGATGTCCTCAACCATCATCTCGAGGGTCTTTGCCTCAGGTGCGCCGAGGAACGACGCCGGTCCGGTAACGGAAAGGATCGCGCCTACCTTGATTGTAGTACCCGCCAATGCCGATGTGGTCGAAAAGGCGAGGATGCATGCCGCGATTGCTGCGAATTTCAAAAATTTCATGGTCTTTCTCCTCCTCAGAATAATATCCCTGCACTGGCAGGGATGATCCTACAGTCTTTGCACCGCTTCTCCGCTCAAGATCCTGAAGCCTGCTTTTCGAAGCACATCGATGGACTTCTCGATATCATCGAACCGGAATATCAATACGGCATTGCCCTCGCTCTTCTGGACGAAGGCATACATGTACTCAACATTGATGCTCTGGCCCTGGAGTGCGGCAAGGATCCCGGCGAGGCCGCCCGGCCGGTCCGGAACCTCGACGGCTACAACCTCATTCTTTGCGATGGTGAACCCCTTGTCCTTCAGGAGTGTGACCGCCTTTTCCGTATCATTTACGATAAGGCGGAAGATCCCGAAATCAGCCGTATCGGCCAGGGAGAGGGCCCTCAAGTTGATCCCGTTCCCGGCAAGGATATCGGTGACTTCGGCAAGGCGTCCCGATTTGTTCTCCAGAAATATGGATATCTGTTCGACCTTCACGGGTTCCTCCTTCCCCACTCGTGCAGCACGACTAACGTTCCAAGGGAAACGCATAATAATATGTCGATTTCCGTGCTTTTGTCAAGGTAAAGCTGCGTAAAAAAGTGCGATATTCGAAGCGCGGATTCGCCGGTATGTCGAGATTTTTTCTTACAAAAAATGAGCTCGCCTTGCGGGAAGATTCACGAAGGGTTCTTGAGGAAGAGGGTTACACGGCGATAAGGTTGAGCGTAACGAGGATGTCGCGGCGAAGTTCAAGACCCGCCTCGGCGAATATCCTACACGGTCATGATCTCTTTTTCCTTGTGACCGAGCAGATCGTCGATCTTCTTGATATAGTTGTCAGTTGTCTTCTGTATCTCATCCTGCAGCTTTTTGACCTCATCTTCTGAAACGTGGACCTCCTTGTCCTTGCTTTTCTTCTTAATGTCGTCGTTCACGTCCCGGCGGATGTTTCGGACAGCGACACGCGCGTCCTCGGCCAGTTTCTTCGCATGTTTCACGATCTGCTGCCGTCGCTCTTCGGTCAAAGGCGGAATGCTGAGGCGGATGATCTTGCCGTCGTTCGAGGGCGTAATCCCGACGTCCGATTTCAGGATGGCCTTCTCTATCTCGCCGAGCATCTTCGGCTCCCAGGGCTGGATCGTGATCATTCGGGGGTCGGGCATTGCCATGTTCGACACTTGGTTGAGCGCAGTAGGTGTGCCGTAGAAATCGACCATGATCCCGTCGAGGATGCCCAGCGACGCCCGGCCGGTCCGGAGAGTGGTAAACTCTTTTCTAAGGACATCGAGCGCCTTGCTCATTTTCTCTTCCGCTTTTTTCTTCTGCTCGCTAAGCATTGTTCCTCCCGGTCACCAGCGTCCCGACTTTTTCGCCTGTCACGATCTTCTTGATATTGCCGGGGACGTTAAGGTTGAAGACAATGATGGGAAGGCCATTGTCCATGCAGAGGGATATGGCCGTGGCATCCATGACGCGGAGATCCTTCTGGAGCACTTCGATGTACGTCAGGCTGTCGAACTTGGTGGCGGTCTTGTCCTTCATGGGGTCGGCGCTGTATACGCCATCCACCTTGGTCGCCTTCATGATGACCTCTGCCCCGATCTCCATTGCCCGGAGTGCTGCCGCGGTGTCTGTCGTGAAATAGGGGTTGCCGGTGCCTGCGGCGAAGATGACCACGCGGTGCTTTTCCAAATGACGCACTGCGCGGCGGCGTATGTAGGTCTCGGCAAGTTCGCGCATCTCGATCGCCGACTGCACCCGGGTGACGACACCCTTGTTCTCCAGAACATTTTGAAGCGCCAGCGCGTTCAGCACCGTGGCAAGCATGCCCATGTAATCGGCGCTCGCGCGCTCCATACCCTTGGCAGCGCCCGACAATCCGCGGAAGATATTCCCGCCGCCGATGACGATTGCGACTTCGACGCCGAGGTTGCAAACCTCCTTCACCTCTGAGGTGATCGTATCGAGCACGGCATGGTCGATGCCGTATCCTTGATCACCCATGAGGGCCTCGCCCGAGAGCTTGAGCAGAATGCGTTTGTAGCGTGGTTGTACCATATTATTTGAGCTGGGCTGCAACTTCCTCAGCAAAGTTTTCTTTCTTCTTCTCGATCCCTTCGCCAAGCTGGTAACGGACGAAGCGGTTGAGAACGGCTGCACCGCCGGCCTTCTTCAGGCAATCCCTGACCTTGAGCTTGCCGTCAGGGTCCTTGATAAACACCTGGTCCATGAGGCAGGCTTCGGAGTAAAACTTTTCGAGCTTTCCCTCTACCATCTTGCCGATAATGGCTGCGGGTTTGCCCGATTCCTTGGCCTGGGCTTCGTACACTGCGCGTTCGCGGTCGAGTACAGCGGCTGGCACGGTTTCCCTGTTCAGGAACTGAGGGTTCGTTGCGGCAATGTGCATGGCCATGTCTTTGCCGAGCTGCTCGTCACCGCCTGTGTAGTCCACCATGACGCCGATACGGGTGCCGTGCAGATAAATAGCGAGGTTACCTGAAGTCTCATAGCAGACGAACCGGCGAATCGCGATATTCTCGCCGATCTTCTGGATAAGCGCGTTGCGCCTGGCCTCAACCGTATCACTGCCGATCGAAAGCTGCGACAGCGCCGCTATGTCGGCCGGCTTCCTGGCGGCCACGAGCTCAGCGAGCTCCTGTGCGAAACGCTGGAAATCATTGTTCTTTGCCACAAAGTCGGTTTCGCTGTTCACCTCGACCATCACGCCGATCTTTCCGCCCGCCTGCATGGTAGAAGCGATCATTCCCTCGGCTGCCACCCGCGCGGCTTTTTTCGCTGCTGCGGACAGCCCCTTCTTCCTCAGGAGATCGACCGCCTTTTCAAAATCACCGCCGGTTTCTTCAAGCGCCTTTTTTGCTTCCATCATGCCGACGCCGGTTTTTTCCCTCAAATCCTTCACTGCACTTGCAGATATTGTTGCCATGTAAAAAAACTCCTTTCATCGAAAATCAAAAACAGCGACGAGACGCGAAAACAAAAGGCTGGTGCTACTAAGACCAAACAGATTGCGTCTGATTATGTCCTTTGTTGACCGATATATAATTTTGTCGCGTCATCTATTTACACGCGTGTCTTATATCGGGCCGGAAGGACCTGCTTTTATTTATTACGCTTCTTCCGCGGTTACGTCTATATCCTCGAGCGAGGGCTCCACTGCCGCTGCGGGTGTTTCGCCCGCGGCCTTTTCTGCCTCCGCGGCTTCGCCGGCTTCTTTCGCGATGGCCTGTCTTCCCTCGATGACTGCATCGGCGACCTTCGATGCCATCAATCGGATGGCGCGGATCGCATCGTCGTTGCCCGGAATAACATAGTCTATATTGTCGGGGTCGCAGTTCGTGTCGACCACTGCAACCACCGTGATGCCAAGCTTATTCGCTTCCTGGACCGCGATCGTCTCCTTACGGGGGTCGATGATGAAGATCATGGACGGCGGCTGGGACATGGTCTTGATGCCGACGAGGATCTTTTCGAGTTTGGTACGTTCTTTCTCCAGTCCCGCAACTTCTTTTTTCGTCAGCTTGTCGTAAGTACCGTCTTCTTTCATCTTCTCGATCTTTTTGAGGCGGTCGATGCTTTTCTTGATCGTGGCGAAATTGGTGAGCATGCCGCCGAGCCAGCGGCTCGAGATATAGTACATTCCACACCGTTTTGCCTCTTCCGTAATTGCGTCCTGAGCCTGTTTTTTGGTGCCGACGAACAGGATGTCCTTCCCCTCGGAAGACGCAGTGCGGACAAATTCGTAGGCCTCCTTGAACAGCTTGAGCGTCTTCTGGAGGTCTATGATATAGATCCCGTTACGCTCTCCGAAGATGTACTTCTTCATCTTTGGGTTCCATCGTTTTGCCTGGTGGCCGAAGTGCACCCCTGCTTCCAACAACTCCTTCATTGTGATCGTGGACATGACGTCCCTCCTTCAGGTTTTACCTCCGCACCGATCATTCCTGGGCAGATCCCGATTTTAATCGGGACACCCTGCCACTGGTCCTGGTGCGTGTGTAATGAGATATGCCTTTTTAAAAGGCGACCCGTAAAATACCATATATATGCCTACGATTCAAGGAAAATTTTCTCGCTACGGCTTTTTTTCGCATTCCTATAAAGCACCCAATGATTTTCTCAATTTTGCAAAAATTCAAAGGAATGATTTCTCATTAAATCAATAAGTTGCTATTTGGCATAGTTGATGCAATCTACATAATCAAGACTGAGCGAAAAAAGGAGGACATGACCATGAAGACCACACTAGCAAGAAAGACAGCATACATTGGAGCAGGCGCAGGACTGGTGCTTTTCGCGCTCTTCGGGCTTATGCCCGGCAGCCTGTTAGGCGGTGCCATGGGTATTAATATTGCGGGATGGCTCTTCGGGCTTCCGCTCCATCCGGGACTCATCTCCAGGGTCATCGTACTCTCATCCATGCTGGTGGGCGTTCTTGTAGCTGGTATCGTAATGGTGACAGCCACCTCGACCATTGGTTGGCTCGTGGGCAAGGTGCTCGAACCGGCCGCCCATCACAAAGAAAAGACTGGCGAGGCAAAAGCTGCACACAGATAGGCAATCGCGATCAAAGAATATACAGCTAAGGCTGAAAGGAGATTTGTCATGAAGAACGAGACGGTAAAAACAGGTATGAAGATCGGTGCAACGGTAGGTGGCTTGGGTTTCCTGGTGTTCGGGATCATGCCGGGATTCTACTTCGGGAGCTTTGGGACACTTATCCTGCTCCAGAAGCTCATGGGTGGTGCGGTAGAACCCACACTTTTTGTCAGGGCGGCTGTGGTAATGGGTATTGTGGTTGGGATAGCCTGCGCAGCAGCGGTAAGCCTTGTGGTCGGCGGTTTGATCGGTACGGTTTTGGGATATGTTGTGTCCGTACCAACTGCGATGAAAGATCGAGCTGCCGAGAAGGCATAAACGCACATCAAAGAGATGAATGAAGAACCGAGGGGTAGCCCATGAGTGGCTACCCCTTTTTTTTGCAGGCAGGCGGAGGAATAGGGAAAAAAGGCGTTGAGAGTTCGCTGTTCTCGTTATTTCTCGATCATAATGATGCCCGTCAAGACATTGCAATATGACGCATAACACCTTGATGTTTAAGTGTTTTCATGATGATGACCTATGCAGGTGACTGGTATCAACTCCCTGTCGCTGTTTCCCCTCGTACAAAAACTCTTGACAAATCTTATGAAATTGTTTATATTCGCTATTCTTAAAAAAAATATCAAGAAACTACAAGGCGGGAATTATGGCTACGTATTCAGCAAAAGCAGAGGATATTGAAAGAAAGTGGTTCATCGTAGATGCGAACGGGAAGACCTTGGGCAGACTGGCGACGGTCATCGCGTCAGTGCTGAAAGGCAAGACCAAACCTATCTACACAACTCATGTAGACACCGGAGATTTCGTGATCGTGGTGAACGCAGAAAAGGTCCACCTGACCGGCAAGAAGCTTGACAAGAAAATGTACTACAGTCACTCGGGGTTTCCCGGCGGTCTTAAAACCATCAGCGCCGGGACGCTTATGAGGACCAAACCGGAGGACGTGCTGATGATGGCCGTCGAAGGCATGCTCCCCAAGACCAGGCTCGGCAAGCAGATGCTCACCAAACTCAAGGTTTACGCCGGGGACAAGCACCCACATGCTGCGCAACAGCCGGTCGAGATGAGCATTAAATAACCAGGGAAAACATGAATCATGTGAGGAGGATTTTTTAATGTCAGCGGCAACCGTATCAAGATATTATGCAACAGGCAGAAGAAAGAATTCCATCGCCAGGGTGTGGATGATGCCCGGCAGCGGCAAGGTCACCATTAACGACAAGACCATGGACCAGTACTTCGGTCGTGAAGTGCTCAAGATGATCATTCGCCAGCCGTTTGAGGTCACCGGGACGGTGGACAAGTTCGATGTTATGGTGAACGTTCTCGGCGGCGGAAACTCCGGTCAGGCCGGCGCAATCAGGCACGGGATATCAAAGGCACTGCTTGAAGCGGACGGCGAGTCGCGCGTCAAGCTTCGCAAGGAAGGGCTTCTGACCCGCGACCCCAGGGCCGTAGAGCGGAAGAAGTACGGCCAGAAGGGCGCGCGCGCGAGGTTCCAGTTCTCCAAGAGATAAGGGATCATATACCTGTCTGTTTGCAGAGATTCATAATCCTGTCAGAAAAAGGGAAGGTAGAGATGCCTTCCCTTTTATTTTGCTCAGTGCTCCTGTGTAACACATGAGCGGGGTACACGACAATGAGTAACGAAAAACTGAACATAGCGATCGTGGGATCGAGCGGGTATACAGGCGGTGAACTCATGCGGATCCTCTTGAACCATTCGAGGGTTATCGTGACCGCTATCACGTCGGAAAAATCCGCGGGAAAACCCATTACCTCAATCTTTCCGCACCTGGGGGGATTGACCTCCCTGGTGTGTGAACCCCTCGATCCGGATGTCATCGCGAAGAAATCGGATTTTGTGTTTCTCGCGCTGCCGCATGTGACCGCACAGGAGGCGGCATTCCGTCTCAACAAGCTTGGCAAAAAGGTAGTGGATCTCTCCGCCGACTATCGGCTCTCGGACCCCACGCTGTATGAAACATGGTATGAACACGCCCACCAGTACCCTGGGCTCCTGAAGGAAGCGGTTTATGGTTTGCCTGAGCTGCACCGGGAAAAGATAAAAAAGGCTTCGTTGATCGCAAATCCGGGGTGTTACCCCACGGGCGCGATACTGGGGCTTGCGCCACTCATGCAAGAGGGCAGGGTAGACCTGGGAAGCATCATCATCGACTCCAAGTCCGGCGTTTCAGGTGCTGGCCGGAGTCCCTCGCTCGCACACCACTACCCGGAGGTGAACGAGGGATTCATGGCCTACAAGATCGGGACGCACCGGCACATGCCGGAGATCGAACAGGAGCTTTCCTCTTTGGCTGGAAAGCAGATAACGGTTTCGTTCACGCCGCATCTTGTGCCCATGAACCGGGGTATTTTGACAACGATCTACGCGAATCAAAAATCACCAGCTGATACGAACCAGCTCCACGCACTGTATCGAGACTTTTACAAAGATGCACCATTCGTACGACTGCTGCCGGTCGGCCAGTTCCCGAATGTGCGGAACGTGCGGGGCTCGAACTTCTGCGATATTGGCGTCTATGCCGATCCACGGACTGGACGGGCGGTAGTGGTCACTGCCATTGACAACCTTGTCAAGGGCGCATCGGGCCAGGCCATCCAGAACATGAACCTGATGATGGGATTTAATGAAACGGAAGGTCTCAGGTTCGCCGGGGTGTTCCCGTGAGAAAAACGTGAATCGACAAATCGGAGGGCTGGTTTTATCCCAGCCTCTTCGGATCCTCGATTCATTTAATCCATGACAATCAGGGGTTGAATAATGAGAATTCTGGACACAAAAATTTTTTCCGTGCCGGGGTATAAGGCATGGGGGATCCATTGCGGGATCAAGAAGACCGATAAAAAAGACCTTGCGATCATTTATTCCGACCGCGAGGCAGCGGTTGCCGGGGTATTCACGAAGAACCGGGTGAAAGCCGCGTCAATTTTACTGGATACGGCAAAGATAAAGTCCGGGAAAGGGCAGGCAATCATCGCGAACAGCGGATGCGCCAATGCCTGCACCGGAAAGCAGGGGTCGGCCGATGCGCGCACGACGGCCGATATCGCCGCACGGGAGCTTGGTATCAGGCCAGAGGCGGTATATGTCGCTTCTACGGGTGTGATCGGTGAATTTCTTCCCATGTCGAAGCTGGCGACGGGCATCAGCACCGCGGTAGGCCTGCTGTCTGCCTCGGGCTGGGAGCAGGCGGCAGAGGCCATTATGACCACGGACCTTTACCCCAAGCTCTCTATTGTTCAGGAAGAGATCGGCGGCAGGACGGTAACGATCGCCGGAATTGCCAAGGGCTCAGGTATGATCCATCCGAACATGGCGACCATGCTTTGTTTTATCGTGACGGACGCAAATATTTCGGCGCCCATGCTCAAGAAATCGCTGCTCGCGACCACGGAGAGAACTTTTAACAACATAACGGTGGACGGCGACATGAGCACGAATGACCTGATACTCTGCATGGCAAACGGCGCGGCGCTCAACAAGCGTCCCGGTGTGGGCAGCAAGGACAGCAAGAAGTTCCAGGCATGCCTCGACACGGTGGCGCGCTCGCTGGCAAAGCAGGTAGTGAAGGACGGCGAAGGTGCGACGAAGTTCGTGGAGATCGAGGTGAGGAACGCAAGGAATCCCATCGAGGCAAAACGTGCTGCCATGACCGTGGCCAAGTCGAGCCTTGTCAAGACCGCGCTGTTCGGCGAGGATGCGAACTGGGGCAGGATCATGGCGGCTCTGGGATCTTCCGGCGTGGAGATGGCCGAGGCCAGAACGGATATTTACATTGGCAAGAGCAAGCTTGTCGAAAAGGGTCTAGGGCAGGGCAAGCCCGCGGACCGAGACGCAACACTTGCGCTTAAGCAGCGGGAAGTGCAGATCATCATTGATTTGCACAAAGGCAAGGCGTCCGGAACGGTCTGGACTTGCGATATGTCATACGAGTATGTGAAGATCAACGCAGCTTACCGGAGTTGATGGCCGGTCTTTGCGCCGCCGAATACTTGAAACGAGTGAACATTTTGTAACAATTTCTCTTGACATTCACGGATGGAGTGGTTACTTTTAATGATTATGCCGCTTTTCTTCTAACAGAGGAGCGGTTTAACTGTTTCATGCTTCCGAGCGGTTAAGGCCTTTACCCGTATACACCGACGAAAAAGCATAAATAACAATAAGATAATGACAGCAGGAGGGGGGTGTCGCGAGGGTGCCCAGTATCAGGTTACGAGACAATGAGCCTTTTGAGGCCGCGCTCCGGAGATTTAAGAAGAGCATTGAAAAGGAAGGCGTTCTTTCAGAGGTCAAGAAGCGTGAGCATTATGAAAAGCCGAGCGTAAAGAAGAAGAAAAAAGCAATAGCCGCGCGCAAAAAGGCAGCGAAGACAGCGCGTATTTCCCGGCATGGTTAACGGGGAAGTACCTGTTTAACACCGCCATTTTTACAACTTTAAAAAAGCGCATGATTGGCGGGTTAACAAGCGAGGTGGAATGGGTTTACGAGAGAGAGTCGACGCTGATATAATAAATGCCCTCAAGTCCGGCGCCAAAGACAAGCTTTCCACATTGAGAATGTTGAGTGCGGCCCTCAAGAACAAGCAGATTGACAAGCGGCGTGCGCTCACCGAAGAAGAGGTGGCCGAGACCGTACGTTCTCTGATTAAGCAGCGCAAGGATTCGATCGAACAGTTCGGCAAGGGTGGCAGGCAGGATCTTGTGGATAAAGAGACAGCAGAGGTTGCAGTGCTTGAAGTATATCTGCCGCAGCAAATGTCACGCGAAGAGATAGAGGTAATGGTCCGGGATGCGGTAGCCCAGACCGGCGCGCAGGGAGCCAAGGACATGGGCAAGGTCATGAAGGCGCTCATTCCCCTGGTGGGCGGGCGAGCGGACGGAAAACTGGTGAGCGAGCTTGTCAAACATGCGCTGGGGTAAGGGAACCGTTTCAGGCGCGGCGGCGTGTGATGTTTCACTCCAGGGCTGAACAGGGGGCCATGAAGACCAGGGCTCCCTGATTTGTTTTCATCACATACAAATACATAAACGTCTTGTCAATTCTTTAAACCATTATCACGAATGTGCCAGCGGAAAGAAAGGCACATCGGAAACCTGAATAGTACGTTCGGGTGATTCGAACCATGCGGTGACCTGGTATCCTTTTTTGTTTCTTTTTTTTCCTGTCAGGAGTCTGTGCATTGAACCTTCAGGAATTCTTCAGACTGGCAATCCAAACGGGTATCGAAGCCGGCCCGTCTGCTCCCAGATGACCTCGAAAAAGCGCTTCGCCAACCATGGTGGGGTGTTCAGATTCAAGCGGATGAGAAGGCAGAGCTGATGTTCCCGGTATGAACGACCATACCCTGAGAGTGCTGGAATATGACAAAGTGGCAAGCCTTGTCTCCGGATTCGCGGCATCGGAGGCAGGGAGAGACGCTGTTCTCGCCTTTCTTCCCGCAATTGATGCGGGGGTCGTTGAATCCCGGCTCCAGGAAACAAGCGAGTTTCTCCACCTTCTCCGGAGCAACGAGGTCCCTCCTCTTGACAATATCCTGAATGTAAGAGGGGCCGCTCAAAAACTCGGGGCGGCAGGCAGCATGCTTTCTCCTCTCGAGCTCTTGAACATGGCGACGACCCTGGGCGCAGGACGGCGGATTAAAAAATTTTTTCAGCGTTTTGAAGGAAAGGGGACGGGGACAAAGCCCAAGGCCCCGCTCCTGTGCGCACAGGCAGCAAAGATACAGTCGCTCAAACAGATAGAAGACGCGGTCTTTTCCGCGATCGACGATAAGGCCGAGGTCAAAGATTCGGCCAGCCCGGCACTCCGGAAGGTGCGCAAGCAGATCGTACGGACGCGCGAGGAAATCCTGAGTCGCATGTCCGGCATCCTGCAGGAGAGCGGTTATCAGAAGGTGATCCAGGAACCGGTGATCACGGTCCGTGACGACCGGTACGTACTGCCGCTTAAACCCAACTTCCGTCAAAGCCTGAATGGTGTTGTTCACGGGCAGTCCGGCTCCCGGTCCACGCTCTTCGTGGAGCCTCTTGAGATACTGGAACAGAACAATCGTCTTGCAGAGCTTCGCATGGAAGAGCGTGAAGAGATTGAGCGCATCCTGCGTGAGCTGACCTCACTCATGACCCAGGAGGCAGATGCGATCGGAGATACGATCGAGGCCCTCGCCAGGATCGACGCGGTGAATGCCAGGGCCCGGTTCGGGATCGCGTATGAGGGGACCGTGCCGACACTATCGGCAGATCGAACCATTCGGCTCCGGGCATCGCGGCACCCGCTTCTGGCCGTCAAGTTCAAAAATGCAATCGACAACAAGAGCGTAACGACGAACGACATAGAACTAAGGAGCATGGACCGCGCATTGATCCTGAGCGGCCCGAACGCCGGAGGTAAAACGGTTATCCTGAAGACCGTGGGACTCCTTTCCCTCATGGCACAAGCCGGCATACCGGTGACCGCGGACGAAGGAAGCGAGCTCCCGTGCTTTGGCTCGGTCTTCGCCGATATCGGCGACGAGCAGAGCCTGGAAGATGATCTGAGCACTTTTTCGTCCCATGTGAAACAGATCGCGAAGATCCTCCGTCAGGCGGACCGGGATTCCCTCGTGCTTCTGGACGAGCTCGGGTCCGGCACGGACCCGAACGAGGGTGCGGGACTTGGCGCTGCGGTACTCGAGGGCCTGATCGAGCGCGGTTGTATCTCCCTGGTGACCACGCATCACAATGCGCTTAAGCTTTTTGGCTCGCAGACAAGCGGCGCCGTGAACGCCGCCATGGAGTTCGATCCCCAGACGCTCAAGCCCACGTACCGGCTCATTCCCGGCAGGCCCGGAAGGAGCTATGGACTGGACATGGCAACCAGACTGGGCGTCCCGGATGCGGTGATAGATCGCGCACGGGCACGGATCAGCGAGGACGATATCAGGCTTGAGACGCTGCTCAAGCAGGTGGAGGATGATTCCCGTCTGCTCGCATCGGAGAGAGAACTGCTTGAACAGGATCGTACGGCGGCGAAACAGGAGCGGATCGAAGCGGAATCCCTCCTCCGGGCGGCGAAAGAAGAGGCCCGTGAGGTAAAAACCAAAACAAAAGAAGAGGCGCGGGAGGTACTGTCTTCCCTTCGCCTTAAGCTTCGGGAACTATCACGCGCAACGGCGCGGGAGCAGACAGACATCAGGAAAACGGCCTCGGAGGTCGAGGCGCTGGCGAAAAAACTGCAACCCGCTGAGTTGGAGCGGCAGACCGCCTCCTCGCCGGCGACCGATCTTCACCGAGGCGACCGGATAAAGCTGGCGAGAGTGAACAAAACCGGTACCGTGCTCGGCTTTCACTCGGGCATGATCGAGATCGAGGTTGACGGAAAAAAGATCAGGCTCCCTTCGGGCGAGGTCATTCCGCTCGATCCTGTTCCGCAAGGGCAGAAAACGAGCCGGACACCGGGCTGGGGCGCCGAGCTCCACGAGGAAGAAGGACCGCTGGACCGGTTGAACCTCCTTGGCCTTCGCGTGAATGAGGCCTTGGCCGAAGTGGACCGATTCCTTGATCGCGTCGGAATGAGCAACTTGACTGTCGTGACCATTATCCATGGCCTGGGGACCGGCGCGCTCAAGACAGCAGTAACGAAGTTTCTCAAGGACCATCCGCTGATCACTGCCATACGGCCGGGAGAACCGGCCGAAGGCGGCGCAGGCGTTACCGTGGCGGAGTTGAAAAAATAACGTGTTCTCCGAAGATATCATAAGCCGGGTCAGGGACAGCGTTGACATTGTTGATCTTATCTCCGGATATGTGTCCCTCAAAAAGACGGGGAAGAACCACCTTGGGCTCTGCCCTTTTCACGCGGAGAAGACGCCGTCGTTCAACGTGAACCCGGAAAAGCAGATCTTCCATTGTTTTGGGTGCGGCGTGGGTGGAGACGCGTTCAAGTTCCTCGAGCTGCAGGAGGGCCTCAACTTTCCCGAGGCAGTGAGGCAGTTGGCGGGCAAGGCGGGCATACCGCTTCCGGCTGACAGCGGGTCACGCAGGGAAGACAAGAAGGCCGAGGATGAGCGCAAGGCGCTCCTCACGATCATCGCTGATGCGTCGAGTTACTACAGGAAAGAGCTCGAAGGACCTGCGGGCAATACAGCCCGGGTCTATTTGAAAAAAAGAGGCGTGACCGACCAGGTTGTTCAGGAGTTCGCGATCGGTTTTTCCAGGCCCGAGTGGGATGGCCTGCTTCAGCATCTCAAGCACAAGGGATACGCCTTCGGCCAGATGGAGAAGGCCGGGCTCATCGTCAAGCGCAGCGAAGGAGAGGGATACTACGACCGGTTCCGGGGCAGGATCATCTTCCCGATCCGTGATATTTCCGGGAACGTGATCGCCTTCGGCGGCCGGGTGATGGACGACTCGCTGCCCAAATATCTTAACTCTCCGGAAACCCCGCTTTACAGCAAGAGCAACGTGCTCTATTGCCTGGACAAGGCAAAGGAGCCCGCGCGGAAGCAGAAGTATTTCATAATCGTCGAAGGATATCTCGATGCGATAGCGTGCCATCAATACGGGGCGCAGAACGCGGTGGCAACGCTCGGCACGGCGCTCACCGAAGGCCATCTCCGGCTCATGCGGCGGTTTGCGCAGAATCTCGTGCTCATCTTCGACCCTGATCCGGCGGGCGTGAAGGCCGCAATGAGGGGCCTCGACCTGTTCGTTTCGAGCGGAATGAAGGTGAACGTGGTCTCGCTTCCCGACAATGACGACCCCGACACGTTCCTGAAGAAGAACGGCTACGAGGCATTCGCTTCCTGCCTGAGGAAGTCGGAGAAGTTCATGGACTTTGTGCTCGGCCAGGTGGTGAAGGGCGGTCACGCTGCTTCGATCGATGAAAAGGTTGAAAAGGCCGGCGAGATGCTCGGGTTCATCGCCAGGCTGCAGAGCGGCATCGAACGGGACCACTATCTGAAACGGACGGCGGAGGCCCTGGACCTGGACGAGGGAGTGCTGAGACAGGAAATGCCGAGGCAGGCAAAAGGCATGTCTCATCATTCGGCGGAGGAACAGGCACCGTCAACGACCCGGGGACACCGGCCCCGGGCCGAAGAGACCCTTATCCACCTGATGCTTAAAGATGCGGCGATAGCCCTGAGCTTGAAGGATCAGATGAAGCCGGAGGATTTTACCGACCCCCTGTTCCAGCGCACGGCGATGCGAATTTTCAGCGCCCTCGATGATCAGGGCAGGTTCGATGTCGGCGCCTTGCTCCGGGATGGGGACGAGGAGATCAAGAACCTGATTTCCCACTATTCCGTGCTCGAAATGGTGTATGATGATCCGGAGAAGTCATGTCTGGACTGCGTGGAGTTGATCAAGCAGCAGGACCCGGAAAAAAAGATGAAGCATATCATACGAGCGATGAAAGAGGCCGAGTTGCGCGGTGACAGTGCGGAGCTGGTAAGACTTATTGAAGAGCAAAAGGTTCTGAGCAAGAGGCCGGGCAGACGGATCCACGGGCTGTAGAAGAACGATCTGTCGAGCATTTTTTTGAACATACGCTGGTGAACATTTCACACAAAGGAGCAGCACAGTATGGTAAAGCGGGGCAAGGCAGGAGAGTCAAAAAAAACGGGCGCAGCGGGCAAAGAACGGAACTACGCGCCTTTTGAGGAAGCAGGCGATGCGATCCCTCACGACGATGTTTCAACGGAACAACTCGACAACATCATTTCTCTGTTCGGCGAAGGTGACCTGGAAATTGACATTTCCGACTCGCGGCATGACGGAAAGACACGTCAGGCGGCGGATGAGGACCTCGAGGAGGGTGTCGAGCCGGACGAGGTGAGCCTGGAAGAAACCGTGGAGGAGGAAGCTGAAGAGGAGGAAGTTGAGATCGGCGTCGGCAAGACCGACGATCCTGTTCGCCTTTACCTCAAGGAGATGGGCACGGTGCCGCTCCTTTCCAAGGAAGGGGAGGTATCGATCGCCAAGCGGATCGAGGAGGGCAAGCGCGAGGCTGCTCAGATCCTTTACAGCCTGCCCTTCTCTCTTCAGGATGTGCGTGATCTGGGTGACAAACTGCGGAAAGGGAAGATCAGCATACACGAGATCGTACACGCCGGGGATGATGATCTAGAGGAGCTTCAGACACAGAACGAGGAGGAACTCCACGTCCGGGTGATCAAGCTCATCGGTGAGATCGACAAGCTCAGCAAAGAGATGAACGCCCTGATCAACCACGTAACCAGCGAGCGTGTCAGCGATTCCCGGAAAAAGGGGCTCCGGGAAAAGCTTCAGACGACGCGGTACGCCCTGTTCGCGAAATTGGAGGCGTTGAATATCCATTGCCGTCAGACAGACCGGCTTGTCATGAAGCTCCGGGAACTGGTGGGCGAGATATACCTGTCGGAACGCGAGATCCACGTTATCGAGCGCAGGACGGGCCTGGACCTCGCCGGGGTCAAGGACGTGTTCAGGAAGATGCGACAGGGCACGCGCGAGCTCAAGAACGCAGCTCGCAGGCTCGAGATGAAGCAGGATACGCTGCTCGGTCTGGAAAAGACATACCGGAACGCGGTGAAGCGGGTGAAGAAGGTCGAAGAGGACTGCGGCATTTCAGCCGAGGACCTCAAGAAAGCGCTTCGCGCCTACGAGCGGGCGGAAGAACGGGCCAAATACGCAAAGAGCGAACTCGTGGAGGCAAACCTTCGCCTGGTCGTCTCGATCGCAAAGAAGTATACCAACCGGGGACTTCAGTTCCTCGATCTGATTCAAGAAGGCAACATCGGCCTTATGAAGGCCGTGGACAAATTCGAATGGCAGCGCGGCTACAAGTTCAGCACCTACGCCACGTGGTGGATCCGGCAGGCGATCACCCGGGCGATCGCCGACCAGGCGCGAACCATTCGCATTCCGGTTCACATGATCGAGACCATGAACAAGCTGATCCGGACCTCCCGCGGCCTTGTACAGGACCTCGGCCGCGAACCAACCACCGAGGAGATCGCTTCATCCATGAAGCTGCCAGTCGAGAAGGTACGCAAGATCATGAAGATCGCAAAGGAGCCGATCTCGCTCGAGACACCTATCGGCGAGGAAGAGGACAGCCATCTGGGAGATTTCATCGAGGACAAAAAGGTCGCATCACCGCTCGAGTCCGCGATCCGCAAGAACCTCCACCAGCAGGTCCGCAAGGTGCTGAATACGCTGACCGAGCGGGAGGAAAAGGTTCTTCGCTGGCGTTTCGGCATCGGCGAGCACACCGATCATACGCTTGAAGAGGTGGGCCAGGAATTCGATGTGACCCGCGAGCGCATCCGCCAGATCGAGGCCAAGGCGCTGAGAAAACTGCGGCACCCAAGCAGGAGCAAACAACTCAAGAGTTTCATGGAATAACGACGCGAAATAACGACGCGAAAGCTTGACATTCCCGATTTCTTATGTCAATATAGCGTTTACGTTTTGCGAAGGAAAAATGCAAAATGCAAAAGTCAAATTGCAAAGTAAAAGAATAAAATTACCTTTTTTCATTTTACATTATGCATTTTGCACTTTGCCTTGAAGTTAGTACGTATCCGGGCCCATAGCTCAGCTGGTAGAGCTACCGGCTCATAACCGGTTGGTCCCAGGTTCGAGCCCTGGTGGGCCCACCAACCTATTTGATTGAAGGGAACACAGCAGATGTCCCGTACCGCGAATACACCGCTATTCATCACTGTTGACCGGAGGAAGACCGGACAGTAAACATAAAAATGCGCCTTCAGGCGCATTTTTTATTTTTGGAGGTTTCATGGAAGAGAAGCTCAGCCTGCTGATACAGCTTCAGGAAATCGACGCGAAGATACGGACGCAGATCGCTCAAAAAAATCGCTTACCCGAGGCGCTGGCAACCCTCGAGCTCAGGCGAGTTTCCATCAACGACAATCTGGACAAGGTGAAAGAGGCGCTCCTTGCGGCTCAGAAGGTCAAACGCGACCGGGACAAGGACCTTGAGACCGGGGTCCAGAAGGTCGAGAAGCTCAGGACGCGCTCCTCCGAGATCAAGAATAATAAGGAGTACCAGGCCCTTCTCAAGGAGATCGAAGCTGCAGAGCAGGAGAATAAAGCGGTCGAAGACGACATCCTCGGACTGATGGAGAAGATCGACGCTGCCGCGGGACAGATAACCGTTTCCGAGCAACGCGCCAAGGAAGAAGCAGCTGAGATCCAGGTCGAGCAGAAACAGTATGAAGCAGCCTTTGCAAAGCTCGAAGAGGAGTTGAAGGAAATCGAAGAGGAACGGCAGAAGGCGATTACCCGCATCCCGAAGCAGTTGCTCTCGCAGTATCAGAAGCTGCTCGGCACCAAGGCAGGCATCGCCATCGCGGAGGCGCGCGGGGAGTCCTGCTCCGGCTGCTATATGAGCATTCCGCCCCAGGTATACGTGAACGTCAAGAAAAACGAGAACATCATTACCTGTCCGAACTGCGGACGCATTCTGTACTTTAAAGAAACGATCATGCAAAAAAATACCTGATCGCAATGTTCGTAGGCCGACGTTCACGAATGTCGGTAATTCCAGTTGGTTCATCCCACCGTTCAACCTGTTCGCTTAAACATGCCATTTCTGAGAATCACCCGGGCTTCTCATCGATCGGATCAAAGGGCTCTCTCGAGTAAACAACGAAGAACTGAAACAACTGCATACCAGTGCCAAGGAACTGATTGCAAAGATCGGCACGGTTGAGGTACAATACATTCCGCGCTGGATGAACAAGGAAGCGTTGCGCTCGCGAATAAGGCGATAGATGAAAAGCTTCAATAGTGCAAAAGGCAGAATGCAAAATGCAAAATGCAAAAGGGAAAGCTCAGGCAATCAATTTGACTTTTGCATTTTGCAATTTCCATTTTGCAATGTTTCTTTGATTTCAGAGCGGGTTAGGTGATCGCTCCCCGGAAACGGGGGGAGGAAAGTCCGAGCTCCGCAGGGCAAGGCGGTCCCGAAACGGGACAGGGGGCGACCCCATGGACAGTGCCACAGAAAAGAAGACCGCCCCGCACAGGGGTAAGGGTGAAACGGTGGGGTAAGAGCCCACCAGGCCCGGCAGCGATGACGGGTGCTTGGAAAACCCCGCCTGGAGCAAGACCACATAGGGAAGCGTCCCCCGCAAGGGGGTAAGGACGGCCCGTCCGAGACTTCCGGGTAGGTCGCTCGTGCCTTCGAGCAATCGAAGGCCCAGATAAATGACCACCACTCCCGGGCAACCGGGAGGACAGAACTCGGCTTACGACCCGCTCTGATCTTTTTTCCTGCACGCCCATGCCGGTTATCCGGCATGGGTTTTTTTATCCGAATGCCTGCCGGATTCGTCGTTGAGCGGGAACATGGTGCATGAGAGTTGTTTCCGTACCACCTCGATTATCGCTCTAACGCCTATCGTCATTTTATGTATTGAAATGCATCGTTATTTCCAAAACCATGCTTTGGCCGGTGAACGGCAATCACTGGCTTGACAAGTCAAATCCGCAAGTTCATACTACCCCAACGGTATTTCCCGAAAAGTGGACGCGATCCGGCGCGATTGTGACTGAGCTCCATTGCAGGTAAATTATCGAACTACGCGTCGGACCATCCAAGACGCGGTTACGCTTAAAGGAATATAGCGGGAAGTGCGAAGAGTGAAGTGAGAAGGGTGAAATGAGCAAAAATGGGAGGCAAGCGCATCAACTACCCCGAGTCGGGCCCATCATGAAAATCCTCAAAGAAATTGCATATAGTGTAGTGCTGGTTTTGTACGTTGCAGGAATATCATTTGCAACCGGCCGGGATTATTGCGAGGTGCATAGCGAAGCTGAGCCCAAATTGTGCACATACGAGCCGACGACCATCGGATATACACATGACAGTGACGATACCGGATTCATGGACTTCAAAATATCCGTACGCTACCAGCTGTTTCCCGCCTGGATAACGCGGGGTCAAAATTACCTGCAGAGCGGTCTTGGCGACAACAGCGCGCTGTACTTTGCTTTTACCGGCCGATTCAGCCAATATATCGGGACGAGAGACTCATCGCCTGTCGTGGAAAAGCTGTTCAACCCGAAGCTGTTTTATCGCTTATGGACGGATCCAGCTCATGAAGATCATGTGGACCTTGCTTTTGCTCATGAATCCAACGGTCAGGCGATTGACAGCCAGGCAGAGTACCAGGCTGCGCTTGCGACGTCCGCGAACCAGAATGAGGTCAAAGATCAGCTGAGCCGCGGGTGGGATTATTGGGAAATTTCCTGGAAAAAGACGGTCTATGAACGGCCTGCTTATCAAGGCCTCGATCGCGAAAAATCCCTGAAAACGAGCATTGTGTCCTACCTAGGGC
>JBARBN010000026.1:0-20907 GCA_049793155.1 Nitrospirota bacterium | reverse complement strand
CCACATGCGCCGTCGCGATCGTGATGCCGCGCTCCCGTTCTTCCGGGGCCTTGTCGATATTGTCGTAGGAAACAAAGGTCGCCATATTCTTGAACGACAATACCTTTGTGATGGCCGCTGTCAAGGTCGTCTTGCCGTGGTCCACGTGGCCGATGGTGCCCACGTTCACATGCGGTTTTGTCCTCTCAAATTTTGCTTTTGCCATACATCCCTCCGTAAAAAGATTAAAGGTGGATAAAAAAACCGGTTATGAGCAACGTGTTTTAACTGGAGCCCATGAGCGGGATCGAACCGCTGACCTCATCCTTACCAAGGATGTGCTCTACCGACTGAGCTACATGGGCAGATTCCATCAGACTCCGCACTGTGTAACTGGAGCGGGAAACGGGATTCGAACCCGCGACCCCAAGCTTGGAAGGCTTGCGCTCTAGCCAGCTGAGCTATTCCCGCATGTGATTTCGAACTTCGGATCGTAGATTTCTGATTGTAAATCCACATTCCAAAATCAATCCGCGTTTAAATGTTTAATAATAAAAGTGGTGGGGAGGGGAGGTTTCGAACCTCCGTAGGCTGACGCCGACAGATTTACAGTCTGTTCCCTTTGGCCACTCGGGCACCTCCCCGATGGATACAACAAAAACCCTGATGTCGCATGAACGAATGCATGAAAAGTGGAGCCACCGAAGGGAATCGAACCCCCGACAGGCTGATTACAAATCAGCTACTCTACCAACTGAGTTACGGTGGCAGAACGTTCTGCACATACCACGCCCCTGCCCGATTTAATAAATCTTATATCTTACCGTAAGATAGCAATTCAAAAGATATAACGTCGCGTCAAAGAATTGGAATTATAAGGGATTGTGGTTGATCTTGTCAAGCAAAAAGATTAACGGGGCGGTGTTTTGACAAAATGGCGGGATTATGAAAAAAAGCCCCACAGGCGATTCTTAACGCTTTCCCCTCCGTTGCCTGAGGACCTCATACAAAAAAGCCCCGGCGGCAACCGATACATTCAGCGAATTGATCCGCCCCATAAGCGGCAGTGACATCAGGTAATCGCAATGCTCCCTCACCAGCCTGCGGATGCCCTTGCCCTCCCCGCCAAGTACGATCGCGGTTGGACGGATAAAATCAGCATCCCAATAGACAAGGTCACCGCCCGCATCCGCGCCGGCAATCCATACCCCGTATTTTTTAAGGTCCTCAAGGGTATTTACGATATTCACGACCTTGACCACCGGAACGTATTCCACGGCACCAGCTGCAGTCTTGGCGGCGGTCTCAGTGAGGCCGGCGGCTCTTCTTTCGGGAATGATCACACCGTGAACACCGGCAACTTCGGCTGTTCTGAGGATGGCGCCGAGATTTCTCGGGTCTTCCACGCCATCCAGAACAAGGAACAGCGGGGACTGCTTCTTCTGATCCGGGATCTTGAGTATGTCATCAAGCGTAGCGTACTCGCGGGCAACGACGACGGCCAAAACACCCTGGTGCAGGACATTCGGTGCTTCTCGATTCAAGGCGTCCCGGGTCGCCATCCTTACCTCGATACCGCGCCCCCTGGCAAGGTGCATGATCTCACGGACTTCTCGATCCGATTTTCTCTGTTCAACGATCAAGACGTACTGGACGGGCCTTCCGGCCTTGAGCAGCTCTATCACGGGTTTAATGCCGAATATTTTATCTTTCTGCATATGGATCAGGAGACCAGGCTTCTTCGCACATAGACCTACTTCGGCTTCCACACCGTGCCGTCGGACCGGTCAAAAAGCTCCACCCCGCCGTCGTCAAGGACCTTGCGTATCCGGTCGGCCTCGGCCCAATCCTTGCGCGCCCTGGCCTCGTTCCGCAGATGAATGAGTTCCTCGATCCGCTCAACGGAAAATAAGACCTTGCTGTCAGCGAGCCTTCCCTCCTTGAACCATTCCTCGGGATCGCGAAGAAAGATGCCGAGGGTCTTGTTCACATCCTCGAAGGACGCCGCCGCCGCCGACAGCAGTAAGATCACCGCATCCTGATTCTTCTTGTCCGCTTCCGCAAGGACCCTGTTGATCTCGCGGACCAGGTCGTAGATAAGCCCGATGGCAAAGGCGGTATTGAAGTCATCATCCATGGCCTCTTCAAAGGCCCGCGGCAGATTTTTGATTTTTTCATACAGGGGCCGATCAGCGACCTCGATGACCTCTTCGGGCCTGATCGAAGGATGCTTCTTCCCGGCGAGAAACTTCATGATCCCTTCCTTCATGGTATAGTAACGGTCGAGCCCTGCGCGGGTATCCTTCAGGTTCGCATCCGAGAAATCGATGGGGCTGCGGTAGTGCGTGGAAAGCAGGAACAATCGAAGCACTTCAGCGTCGTACTGGTTCAGGATATCCCGGATGGTAAAGAAGTTGCCGAGCGACTTGGACATCTTCTCGTGGTTGATGTTTACAAACCCGTTGTGGAGCCAGTAGTTCACGAACTTCTTCCCAGAGTACGCCTCGCTCTGCGCGATCTCGTTCTCGTGATGAGGAAAGATCAGGTCCTTGCCGCCGGCGTGGATGTCGAAGGTCTCGCCCAGGTGCTTGAATCCCATGGCAGAGCACTCGATGTGCCATCCCGGCCTGCCCGGTCCCCAGGGGCTGTCCCAGGCCGGTTCGCCCGGCTTCGACGCCTTCCAGAGAGCGAAGTCGAGCGGGTCGAGCTTGCGCTCGTCAACTTCCACGCGCGCACCCGCTTTCAGGTCCTCGAGGTTCCGTTTCGAGAGCTTGCCGTACTCCTTGAAGCTTGCAACACGGAAATACACGTCGCCGTCCATGACATAGGCATGTTCTTTTGCCACGAGACCCTTGATGACCTCGATCATCTCAGGGATGTGCTCCGTGGCCTTTGGCTCGATGTCAGGCCTGCCAACGCCGAGACGCTTCATGTCCTCCTCGTACGCGTCAATGTACTTATGCGCAACCTCGGCTGCAGAAAGCCCCTCTTCCCTCGCGCGATTGATTATCTTGTCGTCGACATCGGTGAAGTTCCGCACATACTTCACCTCGAAGCCCTTGCGCCTGAAGTACCGCTGGATCAGATCGAAGGCCACGGCCCCGCGCGCATGCCCGAGGTGGGAAAAATCATATACCGTCACACCGCAGGCGTACATGGTCATCCTGCCGGGATGGATCGGGACAAATTCCTCTTTTTTCCCGCTCAGTGTATTATAAAGCTTAATCATAGACAAACAGTCCTCAGGTGATATAATCTTGTACTGTTGGATTTTTCACTTCCTTTGGTGTGAATTGAAATATTATCGATTGCGGCAATCTTTGTCAAGAAGTTTCGTAGGTTCGGAGGCGGCCATGACGGTCAAACCACTCAGATTCGTTGTCCAGGAGCACAAAGCCAAACGGCTCCATTACGACTTCCGCCTCGAGATCGGCGGCGCGCTGAAATCCTGGGCGGTCCCCAGGGGCCCGTCCATGAATCCCGCTGACAAGCGGCTAGCCCTTATGGTACCCGACCACGTGCTGGAATATATCAACTTTGAAGGCATCATTCCCGAGGGTAGTTACGGAGCAGGTCCGGTGGTGGTCTGGGACACGGGAGTCTACGTACCGCTTGATGATGATCCGGATACGGCGCTGAAGACCGGCACACTGCACTTCGAGCTCAAGGGGAAAAAACTTAAGGGCGCCTTCGTGCTGGCACAGATGAAGGGTCTGCCGAAAAGTACGGGCAGGGAGTGGCTCTTGATGAAGAAAAAGGACGATTGCGCGCTACCCTACTTCGCGATAAAGACTGAGCTGACACCCGCGCGGCTTGCGAAACTGAAAGAAAAGGTTCCGCCGTGCGAGACGGATTAGTATCCGAATAAGAAAATCGTGGAACGGTCAGAATAAGCTGGCACATTCCCGACTCTTTTGGTATACTTTCGGGCAAGAAAAGAACACGTATTCGGTCAACACCAGGACAATAATTAATCTTGAAATTCCCGATCAAATACAAACTTGCCTCCATTGCCCTCCTGAGCTTAGTACCCCTGCTTGTTTTTGGCATGTATCACAGTAATGAACTGATCGAACATGGGAAAAATGACATCAAGTCGGGCAATCTGCTCCTTGCTGCACGAATAGCAAATGAGCTCGAGGATCTTATTGATTCTACCTTTGCGGCGCTTCTGTCGCTCGCAAAACACCCGGCTGTCATCAGCAAAGACATTAGCGCCTGCGACCGGCTGTTCAAAGAACTCCTGCCCTCCTATCCGGATCACTTAAATATCCTCGCCGCGGGCATGGACGGCAATAATTACGGAAGCGGCGTCTACGAGCCGGGTGTGCACAAGCTCAACTATAATGACAAAGAATGGTTTGTAAGCGCCCGAAAGGGCATGAAGGTGGTTGGTAACCTGCATGTCTCGAAACTCTTCAAATCACCCGCGAGCATGATCGCACTGCCGGTGATCGATGGCGGGAACAGGCAGGTGGGCGTCATCGGAATGCCCCTGAACTTCGCAAAGATCAGGGAAAGGCTCATAAGATCGTTGCCCCCCATGGAGGGGGCATCTATCACGATAGTAGACTCCAGAGACAACATCCTCGTCTGCACCGGCTCAGCGCAAATCGGCGGGCCGTGTAAAACAGTCTCGCTGCGGGCATTCCCGTCGCACGAGAGGAGCAACGGCACTATGGAGGCAAAGGGGGCTGACGGGATTCGGCGCCTCTATAGCTATGCCGGACTTCCCCAGACAAACTGGAGGGTCATCATCGGTGTGCCTCAAAAAGTCGTCTATCAACCGGCCTACGCTTTCAGCAAGCACTATCTCGTGATCCTGTTCATCGTCAGCGTTATAGCACTTATTCTTTCGTTCCTCTTTTCGAGGAGGATAACAGGAAACATCTCCTCTCTCATCGCGGGCCTTAAGGAGCTCGAGCAGGGCAACCTTTCCGTTACCCTCCCCTTGTCAGGCCACGACGAACTCCAGGAAGTGGCGGAATCATTCGACCGCATGGCTCTCACAAGAAAGGAAGCTGATGAGAAGCTGAGGGAGTCGGAAGCCTTCCGTACGGCGGTTCTCGACGGGATCGGTGAGGGCGTTGTGGTCATCGGAAGGGACTACCGGATACTTTCCGCAAATCAGGGCTACTGCAATCAGGTCAAGATGTCCTGTGACACGATTATCGGGAAGTACTGTCATAAAGTCTCCCACCATATTGACCAGCCCTGCTTTGAGATGGCAGAGGGATGCGACTGCACCGTGAAAAAATGCTTTGAGACCGGTGAACACCACCGGTCGATGCACACGCACTTCGACAACACAGGGAATACGACCTATATTGAGACGAACGCATACCCCCTCAGGGACAAATCAGGCGAGGTGGTTGCTGCCATCGAGACGCTTGTGGATGTGACGGACCTTGTCTCCCTTGAAAAACGTTTGGTTGAGGTCAAAGATCATTATCAGAAACTTTACGATGACTCACCGGACATGATGCACTCCATAGACCGGCAAGGCAACATCATCATCTGCAACCGGACCGAGCTGAAAGTCCTCGGATTCGAGGCCGAGGAACTCATCGGAAAGCCGTTGAAGGACCTGATCGTACCTGAGGAGAGGGATTCGCGCGACCGGAAGATGGGGACCCTGAAAACCGACGGCCTGTTCGAGGGCGAGATCACCCTCCTCGCAAAAGACGGCAGGCGCATTCCGGTATTCATCAGGTCCAAGGCGATCTATGACGAAAACGGCAGCTTCCTGATGTCCGACGCCGTCCTTCGCGACATTACGGAGAAGAAGCATCTCGAAGCCCAGCTTTTCCAGTCACAGAAGATGGAGGCGGTGGGTCTTCTTGCCGGAGGCGTTGCACACGATTTTAACAATATCCTTACCGTCGTGGTCGGCTACGGCAGCCTCCTGCTCAAGAAGACTGAAGCGGACCCTGCGGCCCGCGGTTATGTCGAGCAGGTGCTCGCAGCAGCGGAGCGGGCGACGAACCTGACCCAGAACCTTCTTGCCTTCAGCAGAAAACAGATCATCAACCCGAAATCCGTTCGTTTGAGCGAGGTCATCAAGCAGCTGGAGAAAATCCTGGCCAGGGTGATCAGCGAGGATATTGAACTGAGAGTGTTTCTCGCTTCCCGGGAAGCCTCTGTCATGTCCGATGCCGGTCAGCTCGACCAGGTGCTCATGAACCTCGCTACGAACGCGAGAGACGCCATGCCGGAAGGCGGAACGCTCGTCATCGAGACCGAGCTGGTGGAATTTGACGCAGATTATGTTCGGCGGCATGTCTTTGCAAAGCCCGGGAAATACATGCTCATTTCCGTGACGGACACGGGAAAAGGCATGGATGCAAAGACAAAGGAAAAAATATTCGAGCCGTTTTATACTACGAAGGAAGTCGGAAAGGGCACGGGTCTCGGGCTTTCCATGGTGTACGGGATCGTCAAACAGCACAACGGCTACATCAACGTATACAGCGAGCCGGGGAGAGGCACGACCTTTAAAATATATCTGCCGGTCATTGAACAAGAGGCCGAGGCTCTTGCGGCCGCCGCTTTACCGCCCGTAACTGGAGGGACAGAGACTATCCTTCTCGCGGAAGATGCTGTCATGGTACGGGACCTGGCGAAGAATATCCTTGAGGAATTCGGCTACCACGTGATCGCTGCAGAAAACGGCGTGGACGCCGTTGAGGCGTATAAAGCTCATCCCGGGATCGCCCTCCTCATCCTCGATGTCATCATGCCTGGTAAAAACGGAAAAGAGGTGTTTGCCGAGATCCAGGGCTTGAGGCCGGACATCAGGGCGCTCTTCATGAGCGGATATACCGCGAATATTATCCACAAGAAGGGCATTCTTGACAACGCGACAGAATTCATCTCAAAACCCTTTTCTCCAAACGCCTTCCTCCGCAAGGTTCGCGAAGTCCTTGATAAAGGCCCTGCAGTCTGAGCACATACTTCCCCCCCCCCTTCTGCCGAATGAGTAGAATGAGAGGGATTTACCTCAAAGAACTTGAGCTCAGCGCTCTCCAATGACAAAGAAAGGCCATGGATTACTCCCGGCCTCATCGACCTTGTCTTTCCCTGTTCACGGATGGAAAATCGTCTTTCACGTCACCATGATCGTGACGTTTTCTATCGCGCTGCCCACGACAAATACCCTTTCATTATTGCTGTCTCCATCTACGGGAGTGAGAAAAAACCCTTTGGCCTGATTGCCAAGTTTTGAGAGGGAGTACCCCTTGTCCCAGGGGATCACCCCCTCGATAAAGCCGACCAGCGATTCCTTGTCGATGAACTTGACAAAAACCTTCCGTCCCAGGTTCTTCCTGATCCCGAAAACCTTCCGTTCAACATATTCGCTGGAGCCTTCAAAGTTCTTGACGAAAAAAAGCGCCTTCAACTCGTCTACCGGGACGCGGCATTCCTTGGTCGTTTTCCGGTCACTCAGGATGATCGTGTCTGACTCAATATTGAAATTCCTCACGAAACCCTTCAAAAGCCTGCCGTCCTTGAACCTGGCGACAATCTTTTCTCCCTCATCTTCTCCCATACCGCCACCCCCGGAAACGCTCATTTACTGAAGTAAAGAGTACCATATTGCCTCACCCGTTGCAACCCTTGGCCTGAGAATACCGATTCCAAACAAGCGCAAACCGGGACCCGGCGGAGGCCCGAGTCCGTAACGGAATGAGAAAAATTTCTTGAGTTTTGCCTCATAAAATACTATAGTATGCACGCATTGGTTCGTTACGAAGAAGTTCCCATGCGATCAACGTTCACCGCAGCAGAACGTACCATCACTTTCAGGAGATTATTAATGTCCAGAGCAGACAGATTCTTAAAAGCATGCAGACGTGAGCCGGTCGACTGCACCCCGGTTTGGATGATGCGCCAGGCAGGGAGGTATTTGCCTGAATACCGCGAGATCCGCGCCAGGCACACCTTCCTTGAAATGTGCAAAACCCCGGAGGTTGCAGCCGAAGTGACGATCCAGCCGGTGCGCCGCTACGACATCGACGCAGCGATCATTTTTGCCGACATCCTGTTGCCGCTCGAGCCCATGGGCATCGGCCTTGAGTTTGCAAAAGGAGAGGGCCCGGTGATCCACAACCCGGTGCGAACCATGGCGGATGTGCTGAAGTTGAAGCCTGTCGACTCCGCAAACCAGATCGCCTATCTCATGTCGGCCATCAAGCTCGTGCTCAAGGAACTGAGCAATAAAGTTCCGCTCATCGGCTTCTCCGGCGCGCCCTTCACGCTTGCATCCTATATGATCGAAGGTGGCGGGTCGCGCAACTATGAGCATGCCAAGGCCATGATGTTCGCCGAACCAAAGACATGGCATAAACTCATGGAACATCTCACCGGCGTTATTATCAACTACCTTGATGCCCAGATCGAGGCAGGTGTGCAGGTGGTCCAGCTCTTCGATTCCTGGGTAGGCGCCCTTGGACCGACCGACTACCGCGAGTTCGTACTGCCGCACCAGAAGAACGTGATCGCCGGTGTGAAGAAGACCGTGCCGCTCATCCACTTCGCTCACGGGGCAACGCATTTGCTGGAAATGGTTTCGGAGGCGGGCGGCGATGTGATCGGACTCGACTGGCGCTGCAATCTTGATGAGGCCTGGAAGCGCGTGGGGTACGATAAAGCCGTGCAAGGCAACATCGACCCCATCTCGCTCTTCGGATCAAAGGAATTCATCCGCAAACGCACGCGGGATATCCTCGACCGGGCAGGCAACAGGAACGGCCATATCATGAACCTGGGGCACGGCATCCTGCAACAAACGCCGCTCGACCATGCCGCGGAGTTCATCAACGCGACCCATGAATTGAGCAAACGATAGGGTCAAGGGGCAAGGGTCATGGGGCCACAGGAAAAGCTTTACATATCTTCCTTGACCCCTGCCCCCTGCCCCATGACCCTTTATTATGAAAAACCATACCGCCATTATACTTATCGCCCTTGGTGGCCCCCGGTCTCTCGAGGAGGTGGGGCCGTTCATGACTGCATTCATGGGAAGACCGGCACCGCCCCCTGTTGTTTCCGCAATCGTCGATCGTTACAGGCTCATCGGCGGCAAATCACCGCTCCCCGAGATGGTAAAGCTCCAGGCCAGTGCGCTTGAGAAAGAACTCGGCAACAATTACCGCGTATACGAAGGTTTCCGGTACTCGAAGCCGACAGTATCCGAGTCCTTCGATCGGGCCATCGCTGACGGCGCACGACGGGTGATCGCTCTCTCCATGTCGCCCTTTGCCACGGAGGTAACGACGGGCGCGTATAAGAGCGCCTGTGAAGGATTAGGAAGCGGCGAAACTTGTCCGCTCTTCATTGCAAGCTGGCATAATAATCCTCTCTTCATCCGGGCCTGGCGGGAACTGGTATTCAGGGGACTGAAGAGATTCTCGACAGAACAACAGGAGCAGACCGTCGTCGTCTTTACCAGTCACAGCATCCCGTTGCGGTACATCACTGCGGGTGATCCTTACCAGCATCAGGTCGAAGAAACAGTGAAACTGGTCGTGGACAAGCTGGGCGTCAGGAACTGGCGTATTGCCTGGCAGAGCAAGGGTGCGCGTTCAACCGAACCGTGGATCCAGCCCGAGGTGGAGCCCACACTGGACCTGATCTCCCGTGACGGCTACAAGGCCGTGCTCGAAGTGCCCATCGGGTTCACCTGTGACCATATGGAGACTTTGTATGATATTGATATCGTTCACCGGGCCCACGCCGAAAAGCTGGGGCTTGATTTTGAACGGGCGGAATCGTTGAATACCTTCCCGCTTTTCATCAAAGCCCTGTCGGATATTGTAAGAGCGGCAGTATAATGACGTTGTTACCGCGAAGTCACGGAGAAAGCAACGCATAAGAAGGATTTCAAGATCCAAAATTAAAAATTGCGGTACGATTGTAAGCGATACTCTATCTTCATCAAGGTTAAACTGCATTCTGACCGTTGTTTTTGTCTCAATCAGACACGGTCTCTTTTAAGAGGATATAAATGCCAAAAGTCATCGTCATAGGCGGCGGGATCGCCGGCCTGGCGGCTGCCGTCCACCTCAAGTCCGGGGCCAAGGCCTACAGCAAGACCATTGACGTGCTGCTGCTCGAAAAGAACAATCGCATCGGCGGCAAGATCTTGACCGAGAAGCACGACAACTATCTTGTCGAAGGCGGACCTGACAGCTTCCTCCCGGAAAAGGTCTGGTCGGTGAACCTCGCCCGGCATCTCGGTCTTGAGCCCGAGATGCTCCCGTCGAATGACCAGTTCAAGGGTACATTCATCTACTCACGGGGAAAACTCCACTCCTTGCCGGAAGGCGTGATGCTCATGGTGCCAACGTCGTTCTGGCCTATGGCTAAGTCTCACCTCATCACCTGGCCTGGCAAGGTCCGGATGGGCATGGAGGTGTTCGTGCCGAAGCGGAAAGCACGGGATGACGAAAGTCTTGCTTCTTTCGTCACCCGCAGACTCGGTCGTGAATGTCTGGAGAAGATCGCGGAACCGCTCGTCGCCGGCATTCATACTTCGAATCCCGATAACATGAGCGTTCTGGCCACCTTCCCGCGCTTCGTGCAAATGGAGCAGAAGAGCGGAAGCCTGATATACGGCATGATCTCGGCCATGAAGAGCAGGCCCCATGCGACCCTGAGCGGCCCTCCTCCCAAGCCCGGCTCGCCGAAGATGACCTACTTCATGAGCTTCAAGAACGGCATGCAGACATTGTCGCAGGCCTGCGCCGACCATATCGGCAGGGACTCGATCAGGCTCAACGCAGGTGTCAGGGCTGTTGAACCGAAGGGCAAAGGATATTCGGTCATTCTCGAATCCGGAGAGATCCTCGAAGCCGACCATGTCATGCTCGCCTCTGCTTCCTACGATTCCCTGGAAATGGTGAACGGCTTTGACGCGAGCCTTGCGGCTAAGATGGCCGTGATCCAGTGGTCGTCCTCAGCTACGGTCTCGATCGCGTTCAAGAAGGAAGACGTGAGGGTTCCGCTCAAGGGCTTCGGATTCATCGTCCCCCGCGTCGAGGGCAGGCGGATCAACGCGGCCACCTACAGCTCCATCAAGTGGTCCTACCGCGCACCTGACGACACGATCATGGTCCGCGTCTTTGTAGGAGGCGGCCACCACGAAGAGCTTGTGCATGAACTCGATGACGCGGGCATGGTCGGGATGGTGCTCGAAGAGCTGGACACGGTCCTGGGACTAAAGGCAAGCCCCCGGTTCTCAAAGGTCTACCGCTGGTATAAGGGGATGCCGAAATATACTGTTGGACACCTTGAACAGATAGCGGTACTGGACAGGATGCTTGCGACACACCCGGGACTTCACCTCATCGGCTGCTCATACAAGGGGATCGGCATCGGGGACTGTGTTCATGAGGCTCAGATCGCCGCAGAAAAGATATTGAAGGGTTAAAGAGGCGACAATTTTTGAATAAAAATTATGGCCGGAGGGGATCGACCCTTCGGCCTTTTTTTGTTCCAGTCTCGGACAGCTCACGATCTGAATAAGCAGTTGGATACAAAATTGGATACGGCGCACCGCGTTGATTTGCTTACGATCCACTGGGATAAGATGTGCGCGATGACTTTTCAACATAGTCAGCAAGAAGCCGTTTGGCCTCGGTGGTTATGTCTGTAAACATGAGCCCGTATTGACGTACTTCGTGTCCGGGTGATTGCTCAAGAGACCTCATGATCCTGCCTGACACCTCGATCTTCCTTGCATTGGGGAGGTAGAACATGCAGGACAGCCGCGCACCCTCGGCAAGAGGCGTATCGCATTCGATCAACATGCCCGTGGCGCTGATATTCCTAACGCGGCACAAGAACGGTTCATCCTCTGCACGGCCGTCAACGCCGGCACTCAGGAGTACGCGGAGCATCTCTCTTGCGGCAATATCGAGGAGCTGCTGCGCTTTTACCATGAGCACGAATGGGTGGACGGGATGCAGCAGCACCACGTTCGCCCTGCATAGTGCGCTCCGCTCGATCGCTTCCGGGGTGTCCGCACAGACCATGATCACCGAAACCGCGCGGAGATCCGCATCCTGCCTGATGACCGAGCAGAACTGCTCCCCGGCCATACCGGGCATATCAAGTTGCGTGATGATGAGGTTCGCCCGCTCGACGCGATGAATATTCAGCGCCTCATCGTTCGTTGCTGCGACAAATACCGTGAGGTCCGCCCGTTTCAGAAAGGTTTCATTTTGTTCCAAGACAGTGTGCAGATCACGCGCGATCAGTATTTTTTTCATGGCCTACTCGAAGAATCTCCCCCGTGAAGACAGTACTATAACCCGATTATATTTGCAAGGGGGTTTTTACGCGCGAAAAGGCAGGACGGGTCTTGAGCGGTAGCAAGGACCTGACCCCAGTCCGTCCCCCCGGGCTTCAGCCCTTTTTCCGATACCGGAAACAATCGACGACGTGGTCGTTGACCATTCCCACAGCCTGCATGAAGGAATAACAGATGGTCGGTCCAACGAACTTGAACCCCCGTTTTTTGAGGTCCCTGCTCATGGTTTCAGCCTCAGGTGCAGTTACGGGTATCTCTGCAAGACGTTGGCATGCGTGCCGGATTTGCTTTCCACCCACGAATCGCCAGAGGTACGCGTCCAGCGAACCGAACTCCTTCTGGGCTTCCAGGGCCAGCCGGGCATTGGTTATGGCGGCCTCGATCTTTAACCGGTTGCGGATGATGCCTTCATCCTTCAGCAGCCGCTGCTTGTCCCGAATCGTGAACCGCGCCACGATTGCGGGGTCGAAACCCCGAAAGGCCTTCCGATAGTTCTCGCGCTTCTTGAGCACCGTGGACCAGGACAACCCGGCCTGCGCGCCCTCCAGTACGAGGAACTCAAAAAGCTTCCAGTCGTCATGGAGCGGCACGCCCCATTCCTCGTCATGATAAGCGATCATCAGCGGATCGTCTGACGTCCAGGAGCACCGTTTGATATTCTTCTTCATGGCAACTCTCTTTCTTGAACCGGGTCATAGAATAGGGTACCGGTTTTTTGTGCAGAAGGCAATCGAGAAGCACCGGGTTGCAGACTTCCCCCGGTAGGGCAGAAATGTCAGGCCTACTTTCTTGTCATTTCCTCAATCCGTTGCCGCGTATGAAAGCGGAAAAAAAAGGCCGGAGAGATAAATCTCTCCGGCCTTTGTGCATTCCCTCGTGAAAGGAAACTTTTTATTCTTAGTACATTCCGCCGCCCATGCCACCCATGCCACCCATGCCGCCCATGCCTCCGGGCATGCCGCCTGCACCCTTCTCTTCGGGCAGATCGGTGATCATGACTTCCGTCGTGAGCATCAGGCTCGCCACGGACGCCGCATTCTGGAGCGCGGACCGGGTCACCTTGGTCGGGTCAATGATGCCCGCCTGGAGCATGTCCACGTACTCTTCCTTCTGCGCGTCGAAACCGTAGTTCATCTTGTCCGACGACTTAACCTTGTCCACGATCACCGACGGCTCGAGACCGGCATTGTTCACGATCTGACGGATCGGCTCTTCAAGCGCCTTCTTCACGATATTTACGCCGATCTGTTCGTCGCCGCTAAGCTTCATCTTGTCCAAGATCGGGATGCAGCGGAGCAGCGCAACTCCGCCGCCGGCCACGATCCCTTCTTCCATGGCCGCGCGGGTCGCATGAAGCGCGTCCTCGACACGTGCCTTCTTTTCCTTCATTTCCGTCTCGGTGGCCGCGCCCACATTAATGACCGCGACACCGCCCACGATCTTCGCGAGCCGCTCCTGAAGCTTCTCTTTATCGTAATCTGAGGTCGTCTCGGCGATCTGGGCTTTGATCATCTTGACCCTGCCCTGGATCGCTTCATTCTTGCCTGATCCTTCAACGATGGTCGTGTTGTCTTTGTCCACCGTGATCTTCTTTGCCCGGCCGAGGTCCGAGATCTTCACGTTCTCGAGCTTGATGCCGAGGTCTTCAGAGATCACCTGGCCGCCCGTCAGGATCGCGAGGTCTTCGAGCATTGCCTTGCGACGATCGCCGAAACCCGGCGCCTTGATGGCGCAGATCTGGAGCGTGCCGCGCAACTTGTTCACCACCAGGGTCGCGAGGGCCTCGCCCTCCACGTCCTCGGCTATGATCACCATCGGCGCGCCCATCTTGGCGGTCTGTTCCAGGATGGGGAGCAGGTCCTTCATGCTCGAGATCTTCTTCTCCGACAGGAGAATGTAGGCGTTCTCGAGGACAGCCTCCATCTTCTCGGCATTGGTCACAAAATAGGGCGAGATGTATCCGCGGTCGAACTGCATACCCTCTACCACGTCGAGGCTGGTGAGCATGCTCTTGGCCTCTTCCACCGTGATGACGCCGTCCTTGCCGACCTTGTCCACGGCCTCGGCGATCAAATCGCCGATTGTAGCGTCACTGTTCGCCGAGATGCTGCCGACCTGGGAAATTTCCTTCTTGTCAACGACAAGCTTGGAGTTCTTTTTCAGGTTTGCAATGACCGCATCAACGGCCTTCTCGATGCCGCGCTTCAGGTCCATGGGGTTCGCACCTGCGGTCACATTCTTCATGCCTTCGCGGTAGATGGCCTGGGCCAGCACCGTCGCGGTCGTGGTGCCGTCGCCGGCAACATCCGAGGTTTTGGAAGCTACTTCCCGCACGAGTTGGGCGCCCATGTTCTCATAGGGGTCCTTCAGTTCAACTTCCTTTGCCACGGTCACACCGTCCTTGGTGATGTTCGGAGCGCCGAATTTCTTGTCGATCATGACATTCCTGCCCTTGGGGCCGAGCGTCGCTTTCACGGCATCCGTGAGAACGTTCACTCCCTTCAGGATCGCCGCACGCGCTTCCTGGTCGAACATAAGCTGCTTTGCCATATCATATCCTCCTAAAATTCATAATGTTGATCATGCGTTCCCTTGAGGGAACCTTCAGGGAACTTAGCTCAGAATGCCGAGCACGTCTTCTTCCTTTACGATCAGATAGTCGACATTGTCGAGGCTGATCTTCGAACCCGAATATCGGTCAAAGAGGATTGTATTGCCTACCTTGAGGGACTTCACCTCATCACCTACGGCTTCAACCTTTCCGCTCTGCGGTTTTTCTTTCGCGGAGTCCGGAATATACAGACCGCCTGCCGTCTTCTCCAGTTCCGCAGTGTAGCTTACGAACACCCTGTCTTTCAATGGCTTGAATTTTACACTCATGTGTGCTCAACTCCTTTCGTGAATTGTAAGTTTTATTATAGCAGAAAATTTAGCACTCGTTTAAGGCGAGTGCTAATATATGGCGATGGCCCAAAAAAAGCAAATGCAGTATTTTACAATTTAAGACTATTTAATGAAGTTATAGGTCAAATTAACCAGAAATCGCAGGATTACTGGTTTTTTTAACTTATTAACAAAAAAGCAGGGATATTATCCCTGCTTTTTCAATTTGTTACAATTTTTTTTCAATGAACTTTTCTATTTTCCCTTTTTTGCCGAAACCGGAAGGTTCTTAAATACGTCATCGGCCTTCATTGCCGGCTTTAAAATCTCGATTGCCTTCTGTATTTGAACATCGTCCTTCTTGTCTTTCGGCGTAACTTCCATCGAGAATTCGTCCTCAACTGACGATGCTCCCTTATCTTTTTTCTTATCCTCTTTGACCGTATCGTTCTTTAAGTGTCGGTCAAGGTCCTTCTCGCGCACAACAACATGCAGCGAATCAGTAGTACCCTCCTTCGCCTCTTTTACCGTCGGCAATTTCACCTCGATGTCCGGCGTAATGCCGACGTTCTGAATCGAGCGGCCGCTTGGTGTATAGTACTTGGCAGTCGTAAGCCGAATACCACCACCATCTTCAAGTGGGAACACGGTCTGGACCGATCCCTTGCCGAAGGTTTGCGTACCGACGATCACGGCGCGCTTTGAATCCTGCAATGCGCCCGCAACAATTTCCGACGCGCTCGCGCTCCCGGTGTTCACGAGCACGACCATCGGGAACTCCCTGGGTGGTTCCGATCCGCTGGTCAGAAAGTCCTTCCGGTCAGTCTTTTGCCTGCCCTGAATGTACACGACCAGCGAATCCTTCGTCAGGAACTTGCCGCTCACGTCCACGGAAGCGTCAAGGAGTCCACCCGGATCGTTGCGCAGGTCAAGGACCAGCTTTTTGATCCCCTTTGCCTCAAGGTTCTTCAACGCTTTTTCGAGCTCCTCAGTGGTCTGCCCTTGAAACTGGATTATCTTGATGTAACCGATCTCGTTGTCCAGCATCTCAGACTTCACGCTCGTCACCTTAATGACATCGCGCGTAATCTTGAACTCCTTCGGTTTGTCCCATCCTTCGCGATAGATCAAGAGGCTCACCTGAGTGTTTTTTGGACCGCGCATTTTGTCCACGGCCTGCTCGATCGACATATCCTTGGTCCACTCATCGTTGATCTTCATGATCTTGTCCCCGGCAGCGAGTCCCGCGCGGAAAGCAGGGGTATCATCGATTGGCGCGATTACGGTAAGTTGCTGGTTCTTGACCCCGATCTGTATCCCAACACCCTGGAACTCGCCCTTGATGTCGAGGTTCATCTCTTTGAATGACCGTTCGTTCATATAGGACGAATGTGGATCGAGGCTCGAGACCATGCCCCGGATTGCGCCCTGGATCAATTCCTTGGAATCCGGGTTCTCTACATAGTTCCGCTTTACAAGCTCTAGGGCTTGCGTGAAGGCCTTCAGTTCCTCATACGTATCGGGCTTGGCCTGGACCATCCCCTGACCGATTACAATGCCGGTCAATAAAAGGACCAGCGAGGCCATCAGAAACTTCTTTTTGTTGATCCGTAACATTTCATCATCCTCCAGATGGTTTTGCATAATAACTCTCCCTGAAAAGAACCAGCAGTTATAGTGCATAGTGAATTGATCTTGACCTTCAGATTTTTCCTAACTGCTCACGACAAAACCACAATCTCTCATGAGATCCCTTGGCCAGATCTCATTTTTTTGCGGTGTTACTTGAGTTGAAGCTATTTTCATTTAACGATCATAAATTACGATTAATATTACTTTTTTGCCAACCATTGGAGTGGGTCCTGAGCTTCGCCGTTCCGGCGTATCTCGAAGTATAGTTTAGAACCCTTCAGGCTGCCGGTGTCCCCCGCCAGACCGATCACCTGACCCCGGGCTGCACGCGCCCCTTTGGTCAAGTCGACCCGCGAGAGATTGCCGTAGAGTGTATATAACCCGTTCCCGTGGTCAAGGATCATGAGCTTCCCGTAGCCTTTGTACCAGTCCGCGTATGCCACTACACCGTCGCGCACCGCACGAACCGATTCCCCTTCATGTGCCTGGATCTCTATCCCATGGCGGTATACCATGGTGCCGAATTGCGGATGACGCTGCATGCCGAACCGTGTCAGCACCGTACCTTCAAGGGGCCAGGGAAGCCGGGACCTTTCGCCGCGGTCTGCGGGTTCGCTCTCGTGCCGTGAAACCGGAGCTTTCGCCGCCTTCTTCTCCTGTTCGTCCTTCCTGATCATGGCCCAGAGACTGGCCGACGACTCTTCAAGTTCGTGCAGGGACTGCTCGTAAAGGCCCTTCTCCTGCCTCACGCCCGCAAGAATGACAGCCTTCTTCCCTCTCCGAGCCTCGAGCTCCGCCTTCTTTGCTTCCACCGCCCGCTGGCGTGCGATCAGCTCGTTTTTTCTCTCCGCTATCTCCGACTGTTGCGCCGCAAGCTTCTTCAGGGTGCTGCCGTACTCCCGAATGATCTCCTGGTCCCGCGCGGCGATTATGCCGAGATACTTGACACGCTTCATCGTTTGGTCTAATCCGTCCGGGGAAAGTATTGCCACGGCGTATCCGCTCCGGTTCATTTTGTAAAGCGCCCGGAGCCGCCGGCCATAGTGCTGCTTCAATGCGACAAGCTCACGACTCATCGCGGTGTTGTTCTCCTCAACCTCACGAAGGGCCTTCTCGGAACCTCGCAGCCGCTGCTGCTGGTCGGCCAGCTCCGCACGACCCGCCTGTATGTACCGGTCGATTTGTTCGAGCTCCGACAGGATCGAACGCTCCTTGCGGTCCGCGCGTTTCAGTTCCTTTTTTTTCTCGCGCATCTCGCGCTTGATGCGATCGAGCTCTTTTTTTTGAACTACCCTGTCAGCGCTGGATACTGAGGAGCTGCCCGCGAGGAGCGCGAGCAGGGCAACAAGCATGAACACGAAAACGCGGGCACCGTTCATCCTTTGCATTCACTACTCCAGGAACTTGCTGACAGAGACCAGCCCGCCGGCCAACCCAAGCAGGCCGCCGCCGCCAATCATATATGCTACCACCGAAAGCGGCAGAAAGTCCAGACCATTCGGCCGCGACAGGAAGAGGAAAACCTCCCGAGGCAGCGCATAGTAAACGCCCGCGAGTACACCAACAGCGAGCGCCGAGCCCAGCATGGAGAGCATCATGCCTTCGATGAGGAACGGCCCCTGGATGAAACCCCTGGTCGCTCCTATCCATTGCATCAGTTCAATCTCCTGACCCCGCGAATACAGCGCAAGCCGGACCGAATTGGATATAATGAACACCACGGTCACCCCGAGGAGAACGGCCAATGCCATCCCGCCGTAAGCGATCACCGTGTAAAAACCGGACAGCACCCTGGCGCCTTCTTTCCCGTAGGACACTTCTTCCACACCCCGATATTCGGAAAACTTCCCGGCCATGGCCTCAAGTCGCTCCGCATCGGCATACCGGCGGTCGATGGTTATCTCATAGGAATCCGGCAGCGGGTTCTCAGCCAGACCCTGGATCAGGGCCTCTTGTCCCTTCAAATCCTTTTTAAATATCTCGAGCGCCTCGGTCTTGGACAGATAGCTGACCTTCTTAACACCCGGCTCAATCTTGATCCGGTGCTGAATAAAGTCCTTTTCATGCTCCGTCAGCCCTTCCTTAAGGTATACGGACATCTCGAGGCGGTCCCCCAGGGCATTCACCGCGGTCTGGAGGTTCAGGAATACGATAAGAAAAAAGCCCACGATCATCATGGCCATGCTTATCGTGCCCACGGCGAGGAGGTTCACGAGGCTGTTGGCGCGAAGTCCACGGAAAGCCTCGGCGATATAATAGAACAGGCCGTATCCCTTCACGGCTCCCTCGTGACAGAACTTGTGCGGGCGGCTCCCGATTCCGGGCTCAAGGGGGTGAGGGTCGGTGCATGCGGGGACTTACTGCCGTTGTCAATGACCTTCCCGCCCTCCATGGTTATGATCCTGCGCTGCATCTTGCGCACCGTTTCCCAGTCGTGTGTGGCCACCAGCACGGTCGTGCCTTTCATGTTGATCTCCCTGAACAGGCGGAACACCTCCTGAGCGCTTTCGGGATCCAGATTGCCGGTGGGCTCGTCGGCAAGCAGCACCTGGGGTTCGTTCACGAGCGCGCGGGCAACGGCGACCTTCTGCTGCTCTCCGCCCGAGAGCTTCGGCGGCGTTAAGTGGCGTTTATTTTCCATCCCGACCTTCTTCAGCACCCGGTACACGCGCTGCTCGATCTCGCCGGCCGGCGTCCCCACCACTTTGAGGGCAAGGGCAATATTTTCCGAGACCGACTTGTGCGGGAGGAGTTTGTAGTCCTGGAATACAAAACCGATATTACGCCTGAGGTAGGGAATGGTCGAGGATTTCAACCGGAAGGTATTTATACCCTGCATAACGATCCGGCCCTCGTCCGCATGTTCGGCGCAGAAGAGGATCTTCAACAGGGTTGATTTACCGGCGCCGCTCGGACCGGTGACGAAAACAAACTCGCCCTTGTCCACGGTAAAGCTCACCTCGCGGAGGGCGGGAACGCCTTCAAAATATTTTGTCACCCGATAGAGTTGGATCATAGTAGGGGGAACAGGGGGGCGTCGCATGGTAACGATGCCCGTTTCGGTTTTCGTCTCGCGTCGTTCGTGCTTAGTCGATACACGTTACCGAGTGACGATACGGGCTTCGTTACCGAAAGACGTTACGCTGTTTATTTTTTCTTTTTCATCACGTCTTTGACGGCGTTTACGATATCGCCCGCTGACAGGCCGTAATGCTTCATAAGCCCTTCCTGATCGCCGGACGTGCCAAACGTGTCCTTGACACCGATGCGTACCATCGGGACCGGTACGGATTCGCAAAGCACTTCGGCCACGGCCCCGCCCAGGCCGCCGATGATGGAGTGCTCTTCAGCGGTCACGATCGCGCCGCTGTACTGCGCGGCCGCCACCACGGCACCCGCATCGATCGGCTTGATCGTGGACATGTTGATCACACCGGCATCGATCCCTTCGGCCTTCAGCAGGTCACGCGCCTTGATCGCCTCGGCTACCATGATGCCCGTGGCTATGATGGCGGCATCCCTGCCCTCGTTGAACACGTGGGCCTTCCCGATCTTGAACCTATACTCCGCGCCGAAGAGCGTCGGCACCTTGTTCCGCCCCACGCGCACATAGCACGGGCCCTTGTGCTCCGCCACAGCCTCGATGGCCTGCAAGGTCTCGGGACCGTCAGCCGGAACGATCACGGTCATGTTCGGAAGCACGCGCATCACGGCGATGTCCTCGACGGACTGATGGGAGCCCCCATCCTCGCCCACCGTAATACCCGCGTGGCTCGCCACGATCTTCACGTTCATGTTCGGATAGCAAATGGACTGCCGCACCTGCTCCCAGGCCCGGCCCGTGGCGAACACTGCAAAGGTGCTCGCGAACGGCAGCTTGCCGGCAATGGCGAAGCCGGCCGCCGTGCCCATCATGTCCTGCTCGGCTATGCCGATATTGAAGAACCTGTCCGGGAACACCTTGGCGAATTTAGAGGTCTTTGTCGAACCCGACAGGTCCGCGTCCAGCACCACCACATCATCCCGCTTTTTTCCGAGGGCCACCAGCGCGTCCCCGTATGCATCTCGTGTCGCTATCTTCGTCACGTTTCCTCCAAATA
>JBARBN010000025.1:0-7253 GCA_049793155.1 Nitrospirota bacterium | reverse complement strand
ACATATAGGCTCGTAGCTCAGGGGGAGAGCGCTACCTTGACACGGTAGAGGTCGGCGGTTCGATACCGCCCGGGCCTACCATGATTTAATTTACCGTACTATCATCTATGTTATCAATCATATGAGTGAAATACAGCTCAGGCTGCCTGACGGTCAGGACAGAAAGTATGCCTCTGGCATCACCGGTCAGGAAGTTGCCGAGAAAATCGGCTCACGCCTCGCTAAAGACGCGCTTGCCATAAAAATTGACGGTCATCTTCAGGATCTCAACGTTCCGGTTGAACGCAGCGCCGGGATTGCGATTGTGACCTTTGACGTGCCTGAGGGACGCGAAGTGTACTGGCACAGCACCTCGCATCTCATGGCGCACGCGGTGAAGCAGCTTTTCCCGCAGGCGAAGCTTGCCATCGGTCCGGCGATCGAAGAAGGGTTTTACTACGACTTCGATCTCGATCGTCCCTTTACGCCGGAGGACCTTGAGAAGATCGAGAAGAAGATGGCGGAGCTGGCCAAGGCAGCTGTCGTAATAACGAGAAAGACCCTTTCCCGGGCCGAGGCCCTGGCGTTCTTTGAAAAGAAGGGAGAGACTTACAAGGTGGAGCTCATCAGCGAGCTGCCGGAAAACGACGTGATCTCGATCTATGAGCAGGGAGATTTCGCGGACCTCTGTCGCGGACCCCATGTCCGGACCACGGCGAAGATCAAGGCCTTCAAGCTCCTCTCTATCGCAGGCGCCTACTGGCGCGGCAGCGAAAAGAACAAGATGCTGCAGCGTATCTACGGCATCTCGTTTCCGGCGAAGGACGCGCTCGACGCTTACGTCGCGAGACTCGAGGAGATCAAACGCAGGGACCACCGGAAGCTCGGCAAGGACCTGGACCTTTTCTCTTTGTCCGATGAGGTGGGCGGCGGCCTGGTGCTGTGGCATCCCCGCGGCGCGATTATCCGGAAGACGATCGAGGATTTCTGGCGCGACGAGCATCAGAAAAATGGTTACGATTTCGTCTATTCTCCCCACGTGGGCCGTGCGAACCTGTGGGAGACGTCGGGTCATCTCGGTTTTTACCGGGAGAACATGTATTCATCCATGGAAGTGGAAGGGCAGGAGTTCTATGTAAAGCCGATGAACTGCCCCTTTCACATCATGATCTACAAGAACAAGCTTCGTTCGTACCGCGATCTGCCGCTGAGGTTTGCCGAACTCGGCACTGTTTACCGTTTCGAGCGCTCGGGCGTGCTGCACGGGCTGCTTCGTGTTCGCGGTTTTACGCAGGACGACGCCCATATCTTTGTGGCGCCGGAGGACATGGAAACAGAGGTCATCCGGGTCATTGAGTTCGTGGTGAAGATGCTCAGGACCTTCGGATTCGACGATTTCAAGGCCTACATCGCTACCCGTCCGGAAAAATCGGTCGGGGATCAGACAATGTGGGACCGGTCAACGAACGCCCTCAAAGTTGCCGCAGAAAAGGTTGATCTCGGATACGAGATCGACGAAGGCGGCGGGGCCTTCTATGGCCCCAAGATCGACATCAAGATCAAAGACGCCCTGGGGCGGCTGTGGCAGTGCTCGACCGTGCAGTTTGACTTCAACATGTCGGAGCGGTTCGACATGAACTATATCGGTGTTGACAATCAGGCGCACAGGCCCTTCATGATCCACCGGGCCCTGCTTGGGTCGATCGAGCGGTTCTTCGGGATGTTGATCGAGCATTATGCCGGCGCCTTCCCCGTCTGGCTCGCACCGGTGCAGGCCAAGGTGGTGTGCATCACTGACAAACAGCTGGATTATGCCAGGGGAATTCGGGAAAAACTGCTTGCCGCAGGAATCAGGGCGGAGCTCGATGCCCGGTCGGAGAAGATCGGGTTCAAGATCCGCGAAGCGGCAATGGAGAAGGTCCCCTACATCCTGGTGGTAGGGGACAAGGAAGTGCAGCAGAATATGGTTGCGGTGCGCGAGCGGGGTGGAACAGACCTCGGCGCGATGCCGCTTTCGGAGTTCATCGATAAGACTCAGAAGGAGATCCGCGAGAAACGGTAATCAATTGTAAATTTAGAATTTCCAGTTTGCAATTTCAAATTCCGGCGCTGCCGGTCAAGGGGGTGATTGTTTATCAGTAAGATTACAACGAGAATCAATTTTATGATCAAGGTGAAGGATGTCCGCGTTATATCAGCGGATGGCGAACAGCTCGGAATCCTCGATACCCGCGAGGCGATAAAAAGGGCGGAAGAGGCGGGGCTCGATCTGGTGGAAGTAGCTCCAACGGCAAAACCTCCGGTCTGCCGTATCATGGACTTCGGAAAATATAAATACGAGATCGCCAAAAAGGCGCATGAGTCCAAGAAACACCAGAGCGTTATAGTCGTTAAAGAGATCAAGATGAGGCCTCGTACCGACGAACATGATGTACAGTTCAAGACGAACAACATCAAACGTTTCCTCGAGGAGGGCAACAAAGTCAAGGTGACCGTCATGTTCCGTGGCCGGGAGATGGCCCACACGACGCACGGAAGGACTTTGCTGGACCGCATCCTGGTCGATCTGCAGAACGATGCCGCCGTGGAACAGTCGCCGCGCATGGAAGGCAGAAATATGACGATGATGCTCGGGGCCAAGATAAAAGAAGTGGTGACAAAAAAGTAGACCGGCGCAATGAACAATGAGCGATGCCACGGGAGAACGTTCTTCCGTTGTTACCATACAGGAAGCGGCAAAAACCTGATATTTCGAAGGGGGAAAAGAAATGGCAAAGGCCAAGACAAAGATAAAATTGAAGACCAGGAAGAGCACGGCCAAGAGAATCAAGATAACAGGCACGGGCAAGGTCATGAGGCGCAAGGGTTGGAAGGGGCACCTGTTGTCCGGCAAGAACGCGACACGCAGGAGAAGGCTCTCCGGCGCGGTGGAACTTACCAAAGATAATCTGGAAAATGTCAGACAGATGCTCCCGTACGGGATCAAATAATAATTACTGGGGAAACAGGCGTCAGAAGGCAGAAGGTAGATCCATCTGAGTTTTCTTTTTATCTCGTCTGAGATCTATCATCTGGCATCATGATTTAAGGAGGAAGAAAAAATGCCTAGAGCTAAAGGCGGCCCCAAGACGAGGGCCAGAAGAAAAAGAGTACTTGACCAGGCAGAAGGCTACTGGGGAGCAAAATCGAAGCTGTTCCGCAGTGCTACCGAACAAGTGGACCATTCGCTTAAGTACGCGTATCGTGACCGGAAAGCCCGGAAGAGGAATTTCCGCAGACTCTGGATCGCGCGCATCAATGCGGCAGCCAGACTGAACGGAGTTACGTACAGCAGGTTCATCGCAGGCCTCACGAAGTCCGGTGTGGCTCTTGACCGTAAGATCCTCGCGGACCTCGCGATTTCGGACCCGTCCGGCTTCGCGAAGCTTGTGGATACGGCCAAGGCGGCGTCATAAAAGATCGGCAGAAAACCGGCAACTGGTAACTGTCCACCAGTCAGGGAGACAGGTTGCCGGTGGTTGGTCGGCACTATCTCAGGCCCCGGTCGTTCCGGGGCCTTTTTTTGTTGACATCTCACCGTAATTCGGTTAAATAACAACAGGAAAACTATGCTGAATCGCGGCCGTTACTGTATCGCGGCCTTCATGGCCTGCGCCATCCCGCTGCTTGTCGCTGCACCTGTTTACCCGTCTTACAACACCGAGGCTGGGCGTAAGTATACTGTCGCCTGCCAGCGCCTTTCTGACCTCAGAAAATCCCCAAAGAAAAAAAAATACCGGTCTTACTGGGTCGATTGCATCCGGACCTTCGAACTGGTGGAAAAGAAATACCCGCGAAGTCCGAGTGCGGGGGATGCCTGCTTCGACCGGGCTGGTGTCTATCAGGACCTCTATCAGTTCAACAGATACTCAAAAGATTTGAATGAGTCTCTTCAGCTGAACGGCAAGTGCCAATCCACCTATCCCAATCATGACAGGGCGCCCGAGGCGCTTTTCCACATCATCGAACTTTCCCTTGATCATAAAAAAGACAGTGCGCTTGCAGCCGATACCTTTGCCAAACTGACGAAGCTCTATCCGGACAGCCCCTGGACGGCCAATGCAAAGGATCGGTTCAACGCGCCTGGACGCAAGGTCAGAAAAAAAAGCAAGCAGGAAGCAGAGATACGACAGATGCCCGTGCCGATAATCGAGTCTTCGGGGAAGACAAAACCGACGGGCAGGGTTACGGGCATCCGTCACTGGTCTGAAGGGGCATATACCCGCATCGTAATTGATCAGACCAGCACCATTGCTTTTCAGGCCAGGGAGCTCAAAAATCCTGACCGGCTGGTCTTTGATCTCTTCAATGCCCGCGTCGGCAAATCCATGAGCAAGGAACCATTGCCTATCAACGACGGAATTCTCAAGCAAGTGCGTGCCAGCCAATACGCACCGAATGTTGTCCGGGTCGTGCTCGATCTGGCGAGCATCAAGAGCTATGCCCCGTTCCCGCTCCACGATCCCGAACGGCTTGTGATCGACGTGACCGGCGAAGGCGGGAAATCGACCGAGCCCCGTGTTGCAAGCGCGGATACGGGCACGCAGCCACCTGCAGAGAGCCCCGCGGGTTCTGAGGTGCAGGCCGTGCCGGAGCCGCAGGGCATATCTCCCCCTCCACTTGCTTCGACACCTGAAACAACGAACAACAATGACGGTGCAAAACTGTCCCTGTCCCGGCAGCTCGGGCTCAAGATCAAGACCATCGCCATTGATGCCGGACACGGCGGTCATGATCCCGGCGCGATCGGGAAAAGCGGATTGAAGGAAAAGACCGTAACACTCGATATCGCGAAGCGTCTTGCCGTCCTCGTGAAGGAACGGCTCGGGTGCACCGTGGTCATGACCCGCGACAGAGACGTGTTCATTCCCCTTGAACAACGTCCCTTTATCGCCAAATCAAAGGGCGCGGACCTGTTCGTCTCTGTTCACGTGAATGCCAATAGAAAGCGCAAGGCGCGGGGGATAGAGACATATATCCAGGGTCTTCGTGCGTCGGATCGTGATGCAATGGCGACCGCTGCCAGGGAAAACGCCACAACATCCAAAACCCTCGGCGAACTTGATGACGAGTTGTCACGGATACTGAAAGGACTTCGGATGGAGAGCAACGATGAAGACTCAATTCATCTGGCGCATGCGATACAGGGGTCACTTGTCAGTGCGGTGAAACCGATCCAGAGCCAGGTCGTGAATCTCGGCGTTAAACGGGCCTTTTTTTACGTGCTTATCAATACCGGAATGCCGAGCATCCTTGCAGAGGTGGGATTTATCAGCAATCCTGACGAAGAAAGAATGTTAAATACGAATTCCTACCGGCAGGCGATAGCAGAGGCATTGTTCGAGGGTGTAAAAAAATATGTTGAAGCGCGGTCGCCGCAGATGATGGGGATATGAGGCCGTGAGAAGCGCCTGGCAGCGCGTGAGGGTCTTTACGATTTATCCGCTTCTGTTGGTCCGCTCCCTTTCACCAGATATGCGTCAATGAACTGGTTGAGATCCCCATCCATCACCGCGTTCACATTCCCGGATTCCGCCCCCGTGCGGTGATCCTTCACCAGTTGATAGGGCTGGAACACATAGGACCGGATCTGACTTCCCCAGGCGATGTCTTTCTTTTCGCTCACCAGCTTGCCGAGTTTCTCATCATGCTCTTTTTTCCTCAGCTCATACAGCCGCGATCGCAGCACCTTCATCGCAACGTTCTTGTTCTTGAGCTGCGATCGCTCGTTCTGGCACTGCACTACGATGTTCGTGGGAAGATGGGTGATGCGTACGGCAGAGTCGGTCTTATTCACGTGCTGGCCGCCGGCGCTTGACGAACGGTAGGTGTCGATGCGCAGCTCCTTTTCATCGATAGCGATGTCAATATCGTCCTCTACCTCGGGATACACGTAGACCGAGGCAAAGGAGGTGTGCCTGCGCTTGTTCGTGTCAAAGGGCGAGATCCGAACGAGACGATGCACGCCGGCCTCCGCCTTCATCTTGCCGTAGGCGTAACCGCCTGAGACCGTGAACGTAACGGACTTGACGCCTGCCTCTTCGCCATTCTGATAGTCGAGGATCTCGGTCTTATAGCCCTGCGCCTCCGCCCACCGCAGATACATGCGCATCAGCATCTCGGCCCAGTCCTGGGCTTCGGTACCGCCCGCGCCGGGGTGGATCGAGACGATTGCGTTGGTAATGTCCTGTTCACCCGAGAGGAGCGCCGCGATCTCCGCGGTCGAGATGTCTTTTCGGATGGATTCGATATCACGCTCCAGGTCAGCGCGCATGGCTTCGCCGCCTTCTTCAGACGCAAGCTCCGCCATGGCCTCGAGGTCATGAAACCGTGTCGAAAGCGAGTTCCAATCCTTGAGCGAGCGCTCAAGGAGGGCTTTGTCCTTCATAAGCGCGTTTGCCTTGTCTTTATGGTCCCAAAAGCCAGAGGCTTCCATCAGGAGGGTAAGTTCGGTCAGTTTTGCTTCCTTGGCAGGGGTGTCAAAGATGCCTCCGCAGGGTCTCTATCCTGTTCTTGACTGCGTTCAACTCCAGTTTCAGGTCTTCTAAAAGCATTTACCTCTCCCGTCACCTAAATTGATCTGAATCGAGCAAATTATACCATAGAGAAAATGAACAATCAAAGGCAAAGATATATTCTGTCGGAAGATGCTCTGACAAATATGTTTGTCATCTCCGATTGTTTCTATCGGGGAGATGGTTTTTCATGCCGTGAGAACCGGATCCCGCTCAGAATCGCTGCGGGAATGACGGAATTCGAGCGTTTGCAAGCGGCTCAGAATTTATAAAGAGCGATCGGATGATTTATTCCAACAATGAAAGAGTGCAGCCGCTTAACAATTCGTTGAAATCCCAGTATTATTATGAGATAATCAAATTTCGTCATGGCCAACCTGCATATCACGGGACATAAATACCTCGGCATCTTTCTGATCCCCCTCTGGGTCGGTCTGCTCGTGCTGCCTTTTACCGGCATCGGCATCGCAATCCGCTTTTCAGTATCGGCAGTTTGCGCCATGCTCCTCTGGAGGATGATGCGGACCGATGCGGTCATGGCTGTCCGTAAGTCGGCTGCTGAAAATTGGTCAAAAGCAGTTGCCGCCTTTCCACCCCTCACTCGATACGCCTCCGCCCCGCTGACCTCCGTGGTCATTGTGGCTTTCGTGATCATCCTTCCTCTATTCCTGAATGATTATTATCGCGACATCATGACGTTGACGGGCATGTACATCGTCC
>JBARBN010000024.1:0-13061 GCA_049793155.1 Nitrospirota bacterium | reverse complement strand
TCAAGGTACTGCACACGCCCGGTCATTCTCCGGGCGGCATCAGCCTTCTGGAGAAGGGGATGGTATTTACGGGGGATGCACTCTTTGCCGGCTCGATCGGCAGGACAGACCTGCCGGGTGGAGACCTGAAGACCCTGCTCCGCTCGATCACGACGAACCTCATGACCCTGCCGGACGATACCAAGGTCTATTGCGGTCACGGACCCGCGTCCACCATCGGCGAAGAGCGGGAGGAGAACCCCTTCTTGAATAAGGAATCGGGGTTTCAATAATCCGGTTTTTCTTGAGGTTTTGGAGCTGGTGTGGTAAATTGTAAGACCAAACTTGATTAGGGGAAAATGGAGAAAAACATTTTCTTTATTTCTCCGCCGTTCCCTTTCCCCTTGCCGTTCTTTATTCGTGAATATTCGCGTAATTCGCGCCAAAAAATATTTTCAAGGAGAAACCTATGGTTGTCGGTCCGATTAGAGAAGGTCTTACATTTGACGATATACTGCTCCTGCCCGCAAAATCAGATATCCTGCCCAAGGACGTTGATGTCCGAACGCAGCTTACCAGGCGGATAATGCTCAACATCCCGCTGGTGAGCGCGGCCATGGACACCGTGACCGAGACAAAGCTTGCCATCGCCCTTGCCCAGGAAGGGGGTCTCGGGTTCATTCACAAGGCGCTTCCCATCGATGTGCAGGCCGAAGAGGTGGACAAGGTCAAAAAGTCGGAAAGCGGTATGATCATAGACCCCATCACCATTTCGCCTGATGCCAAGATAGCCGACGCGTTGGATCTCATGAAGAAGTACCGCATTTCCGGTGTGCCTGTGACCAAGGGACACAAGCTTGTCGGCATCCTCACGAACCGCGACCTCCGGTTCGAGACCAGGTTGAGCCTCAGGGTCTCGGATGTCATGACGAAGGACCATCTCGTTACCGCGCCGCTGGGGACCACGCTTGAAAAGGCCATGAAGATCCTTCAGAAGTACAAGATCGAAAAACTCTTGATCGTGGAAAAGGATTTCAGCCTGCGCGGACTCATCACGATCAAGGACATCGAGAAAAAGATCAAGTACCCGAATGCCTGCAAGGATAAACACGGAAGGCTGCGGGTCGGCGCGGCGGTCGGCGTGGGCGACTATTCCGAGCGAGTGCCCGAACTTCTGAAGGCCGGCGTGGACATCGTCGTGGTGGACACGGCGCATGGACATTCCCAGGGTGTGCTTGACGCGGTCAAAGCCATCAAGAAGAAATATCCGGATCTCGACGTGGTGGCGGGGAACATCGCTACCGCCGAGGCGGCAAAAGACCTTATCAGGGCGGGAGCGGATTGCCTGAAGATCGGTATCGGTCCCGGTTCCATCTGCACCACGCGGGTCGTATCCGGCGCGGGCGTACCGCAGATCACTGCGGTCATGGATTGCTGCAAAGAAGCGGACAAGTCCGGCATCCCGGTCATCGCGGACGGCGGCATCAAGTTTTCCGGGGACATCACCAAAGTGCTCGCAGCAGGGGCCTCTTCCGTCATGATCGGAGGTCTCTTCGCGGGCACCGAGGAAAGCCCCGGAGAGACGGTGTTATTGCAGGGCAGGAGCTACAAGGTCTATCGCGGCATGGGTTCGATCGGCGCTATGGAGCGAGGCAGCAAGGACCGCTACTTCCAGGCACATGAGGAAGAGCGCGCCAAACTCGTTCCCGAGGGCATAGAGGGCAGGGTGCCGTACAAAGGCACGCTCGCGGCGAGCGTTCACCAGCTCATCGGCGGGGTGCGGGCCGGCATGGGCTACTGCGGATGCGAGAACCTGAAGGCGCTCAAGGCCAGGGCAAAGTTCATCAAGATCACGAGCGCCGGACTTCGTGAATCTCATGTGCATGACGTGGTGATCACCAAGGAAGCGCCGAATTACCGGTTGGATTAACAACGCAGAAGTCAGGAGCCAGAAGTCAGAAAAAGATCTTTATCGGTTTATCATGTCGAAAGTAACAAGCATTGAAAAAGCGCGCAACGCAAAGAAGGCATTGGACAGCCACAGCCCTGCTGGTTTTGTACCGTGCAGCCCGGATATGACGATCTGCGGCGACTGTGTCGACAACCGGTCGAAGAAGAAGTGTCCGCGGCTCAAGGAGTGGTTGGCGAGTCGGCGCCAATAAGTTAACAGACCTGATCGCCGTCTGCACTATGCATGAACGCCCTGGGTAGAGAGGTAACCCCGGGCGATTTTTTTTAACCGCCGCGCTTGAACGGGTCGAATGTCGGATGAAGAATCAGAAGGGCCCTTCCTCTCAGATTTCATCAGTGAAAATGCGTGCAAATTGCTTTTCAGGCAGATAAACAGTATAATGATTTTCAAGAAGAAAAATAAAAGAGTTGTCTGAAAGGATTTTAATGTTAGAACGTATCCAGAAGATCATATCCGCCGCGGGCGTTACCTCCCGACGAGCTGCGGAAGAGCTTATCACCGAGGGCAGGGTACGCGTGAACGGCCAGGTGGTGACCGAGCTCGGCACCAAGGCCGACCCCTCCAAAGACCATATCAAGGTTGACGGCAAGCTCATCAACCCCCAACAGCCGCAGACCTACATCATGTTGAACAAACCCGCGGGTTTTGTCACGACCATGTCCGACCCCGAAGGGCGGCCCACGGTGCAGGATCTGCTGAAGGGGGTCAAGGTCCGCGTATATCCCGTGGGCAGGCTGGACTACAACACCGAGGGGCTTCTTCTCCTGACGAATGACGGAGACTTCGCCCATTTGATCACACATCCAAAGCACGAGTTTCCCAAGACCTATCTGGCCAAGGTCAAGGGTGTCCTCGAAGACAGCCAGATAGACAACCTCGAGAAGGGTATTTACCTCGATGACGGCAAGACCGCTCCGGCAAGGATCAAAAAGGTCAGAAAAGAAGAGGCCAACTCCTGGCTCGAGATCACGATCCACGAAGGACGGAAACGCCAGGTACGGCGCATGTTCGACCGCGTGGGCCACTCGGTGATCAGACTGAAGCGGGTCAGAACCGGCAACCAGACGCTTGGCGATCTTCAGGAAGGGAGCTTCCGCTATTTAACGAATGACGAGGTAACTGGTCTGAAGGAACTTGCTCTAAAGACAGAGGTCAGCCGTCCGGAGCCAGCGGTCAAGAGGCAGGAGCCGGGAGCCGGAAGACAGAAGGCGGTGGTCGGACCGAAGAGGGCGGTGAATACGGGTCGAGACGAACCGCGGCTGATGAACGCGAGAGGCACGAAGAAACCGGCTCACCGGGGCGCTCAACCGGATGCAAGACCGTGGAGGGCGGAGGTCGGTAAGAAAGAGGGACTGGGATCCGGGTTCAAGGGTCGAGGTGTAATGAGCGGCTACGGGAGACCGGCAATTGGTGCGAGCGGCCAGAAGGCGGGTGTAGGCCGGGTTCGGACCCCTGCTATGCAGGATACGAGGGAAGGGCTAAGACGAAACCAGGTGGTCAAGGCCTCGGCCCCGCAGCAAAAGACTTCCTTTGATGGACCGAAGATAGATGCACGCAAACCGCGAGGGGACGGCACGTACAGTCCAACATCACGTCCGGCCGCGAACCGCCAGACAAGAAGAACAGGCATGGGCAGGCCCGCACCAGGGGCAGTCATGGAGAATCCGGATGTCAGACGAAAGCCGGACCAGCGGCCTTGGCCCAGTACGAGAAAGAGTGGTCCAGGCAGTAAGGCGCCGGGTGCGGTCCCGGGTTATGGGCCGCGAAGGGACAGCAGTGCCCGCCCTTCAACGAGAGCTACCATGGGCCGCCCAACAATGAGAACAGGCATTGGCAGACCCGCCGCAGGGGCAGTCTCGGGAAGGCCGGAAACCAGACGAAAACCGGCCGCACGGTCCTGGCCCGACAGCGGCAGCGGGAGAAGTGATTCGCGAAGCAAAGGGGCATGGCATGGGGGACAACGGCCTGTTTCCGGGCCCCGTCCGAACAAGAGTACCCATACAGGCAAAGGACCGAGACGTGCAAACAGACCGGTGGGGGCCCGGGGTCCCGGGCAAGGGGCCGGCAAGAGGGGACCAAGACGCTAGGCGAGAGATGAAATACTAAAGAAAATGTCTCGCAGTGACGCAGAGCCCGCAGAGAAAATCGTTAAAAATATTCCGGTTTAAAACCAGACTAAAATTATTGATTTAACTTTTCGTCCTCAGCGTTCTCTGCGAGCGACGAATTTGATCTGTTGTTCCCGACTGGAGCTTGATTGTATGGAGCATCTTCGCGCACGGGTGATCGTTCACGGTTTCGTACAGGGAGTCTGGTTCCGCGGAAGCACGAAGGATGAGGCAATCCGCATCGGCGTGGGGGGGTGGGTCATGAACCTTCCGGATGGCACTGTGGAAGCGTTGTTCGAGGGGGAGAAGAAGAAGGTCGAGGAGATCATCGGCTGGTGCCACCGCGGTCCATCGGGCGCGAACGTAAGCAAGGTGGATATTTTCTGGGAACCGTACAAAGGAGAGTATAATCATTTTGACATCCGGTATGGATATGAAAGTTAGATTGCATGCTCCTCTTTTTATGTTGAGGTACTGATCATGTATATCCTCGGCATCGAAACATCCACCACGACCGGCAGTGTCGCGGTAATTTCCGATGACAGTGTTATTGCGCAGTACAGCCTGAACATCGAGGTGACGCACTCCGAGCGCCTCATGTCAACTGTTGACCGGGTGCTCAGTGACACGGGCCTTACGATAGCCGATATGGATGGTTATGCCGTCGCGATCGGCCCCGGGTCATTCACCGGCCTCAGGATCGGTCTAGCCGCGGTCAAGGGACTGGCGCTCGTCACCGGAAAGCCGGTTGCGCCTGTGCCGACGCTCCAGGCCCTGGCATGGAACCTGCCCTATGCAGCATACCCGATCTGCCCGATGCTCGACGCGCGAAAGAATGAAGTGTACGCGGCGATGTACCGGTTCGAGGGGACCGCGCTGGTGCATGTCATGGCCGAGGCAGTTCTCTCTCTCTCTCAACTTTCCGGGAGAATATCCGGAAATACACTCTTTACCGGCGAGGCGTCCCAACTCTTCCGAAATGAAATCGTGAACCTGTTCGGAGACCGGGCGTTGTTCGCGCCGATCTCTGCCATGCTCCCCTCAGCGGCCACCGTCGCAGAGATTGGCCTCGGTATGATCAAGAGTGGTAAGCAGGCCGATCTGGACAGTGTGACTCCGATGTATATCCGAAGGCCCGAGGCAGAGGTGATGTGGGAAAAGAAGTTGCATTCGTAACATTTTATAGCCACGGATCGCTGTAAGGCGCGATACACGGATTTACACTGATAAAAAAAGAGACGATTCCTTGGTTTTAAGATACAGAAAAAATCTTTTATCGGTGTTTATCCGTGTTCATCCGTGGTGAGATGATGTCTGCCTCTGTGACTCTCCGCGTCTCTGTGGTGAGAAAAGCCTTTTCAACGATAATGCGAATGATGATAGATCTCATGAAAAAAGAGGACATCGACCAGGTCCTCGAAATCGAGCAGGCCTCATTCAGCATGCCCTGGTCGAGGAACCTCTTCCTCTCTGAGTTCCGCAGTCCGCTTGTCTCCACGCTCATGGTTGCGCTTGAGGATGATCCGTTGTCGCGGAGAGTGATCGGTTATATCGTCTTTTGGCTTGTTGCCGGTGAGGTGCACATACTGAACCTGGCCACGGCGACGGAGCAGAGACGGCAGAGCGTTGCGAAAAAGCTGGTCGTTACCGCGCTGAAACGGGCGTATCAAAAGGGTGCAACGAGGGCCTTTCTTGAGGTCAGGGCCTCGAATGCTGCGGCCCAGAGGCTTTATTCTCAACTCGGGTTCACGGGAACGTCGGTGCGTCGGGGATACTACGATTCCCCGGTTGAGGACGCAGTGATCATGATCTTGGAGCAGGCGGCGTTCGCAAACCTTATGAAGCGCGATGAAATCGGTTAACATTTTGTTTTTAAACTGATTATTCCTTCTTGCCTTTTCTCGGGATATGTGTTATTTTTTTAGCAAGTATAAAATATTCATCTGCTCTTTCCTAGGACCTTCTCACAGATATTAAACCCTAAAGGAGGGACAAAATATGATGGATGTGGAGGTAAATGAAGAAGCACTTGTAACAAGACTCAGGATAGAGGATTCGGAATACCAGAAGTGGGAGCAGGAGCATAGAAAACTCGAGGACACCTTGGTGTCGTTCGAGGCCCACCGGTACCTTACTCCTGAGGAAGAGGTGGAAAGAAAGCGAATTCAAAAGCTGAAACTGGCGGCAAAAGATAAAATGATGGAAATAATCAGGCGTACCAGGATAGGTCAGGCTTGATATCGTGAAGGCAAGGAAAATAAACCTTGCCTTTTGTGTTTATTAATTCTGAATGAACATGAGGATCCCTCTTTACAAGAGAGCGTAAAGAGGGATTTTTTTATTGACTCTTTCCCTCACTATATGTTAAAAATTACAATCATTTCCGATCTTGGAGGATACTATTGAGGAGTGACCGTATCAAGAAGGGCCTGGAGCGCGCGGCGCACCGGTCTCTTTTATTCGCCACCGGCATAACCCGGGATGAGCTTGCGAAGCCCATGATCGGCGTAGCTACGAGCTTTACGGACCTGATCCCCGGGCACATCGGCATGCGAGATCTGGAGCGGTTCATTGAGAAGGGTGTTCACGCCGGCGGAGGCTGGCCGCTCTTCTTCGGCATACCCGGCATCTGCGACGGCATTGCCATGGGCCACGTGGGCATGAATTATTCGCTCCCGTCCCGGGAGTTGATCGCTGACATGGTGGAGTCTGTTGCCATGGCCCATGCCTTTGACGGGCTGGTGCTGCTCACGAATTGCGACAAGATCACGCCGGGCATGCTCATGGCGTCTGCGCGGCTCAACATACCCACGATCGTCGTTACTGCCGGCGCCATGCATTCAGGGAACTTTCACGGCAAGCGCGTGAATCTCATTTCAGCGTTTGAGGCCGTGGGCAAGGTGCGGAAGGGCGAGATGTCCATGGCTGATCTTGCCGAACTCGAGACCTGTGCCTGCCCGGGCCCCGGTTCGTGCCAGGGGATGTATACAGCGAACACCATGGCCTGCGTGACCGAGTCGCTCGGCATGAGCCTGCCGGGATGCGCCACGGCGCTGGCTGTTTCGGGCGAGAAGCGCAGGATCGCGTTCGAGAGCGGCAAGCGGATCGTTGGACTGGTAGCGGAGAAACTCACGCCGCGGAAGATCATGACGAAGAACGCCTTCGAGAATGCCATTCGCATTGATATGGCCCTCGGCGGCTCGACGAATACGACGCTCCATATCCCGGCCATCGCGCATGAGGCCGGCATCGGAATTTCCATCGATATGTTCGACCGGATAAGCCGTACAACGCCTCATCTGTGCAATATGCTGCCCGGCGGTCCTACGTATATGGAAGACCTCGATGCTGCGGGCGGCATACCCGGTGTACTCTCGCGGTTCAAGGACGTGCTCAAAAAATCACCTACCGTGAGCGGCAGATCGATCATCGATAATGCAAAGGCCGGACGTGTCGGGAATGATGAGGTGATCCGCACGCTTGATAAGGCATATCATAAAGAGGGCGGCATCGCGGTACTCTCCGGCAATCTTGCGCCGAACGGTTCGGTGGTAAAGCAGACTGCGGTAAGCGACAAGATGAAAAAGTTCGAAGGCTCGGCCATCGTGTTCGATTCCGAGGAAGAGGCCATGAAGGCCATCCTGGACAACAAGATCAAGGCAGGCCATGTGCTCGTGATCCGCTACGAGGGGCCCAAAGGCGGTCCAGGTATGCGCGAGATGCTCTCCCCCACCTCGGCCATCTCCGGTATGGGGCTGGGAGAATCCGTTGTGCTCCTGACCGACGGCAGGTTCTCGGGCGGTACGCGCGGTCCCTGTATCGGACACATTTCTCCCGAGGCCGCCGAGGGCGGACCGATCGCAGTGGTGCGGAACGGAGACCGGATCATCCTTGACATCCCGAACCGAAAGCTTGAGGTAAGGTTGTCGAAGGCCGAGATCAAAAAACGGCTTGCGAAATGGAGGCCAAGGGAGCCCAGGATCAAGACCGGCTGGCTCGCGCGGTATGCCAAGGTTGTAACGTCGGCGAATACCGGCGCGATCGTAAAGTAGAAAAATGTTCTGGAGCCGCACCCTTTAGGGTGCGTTCTTGTCGCAGGCTAAAGCCCGCGGCTACCCTGTTCATCGATAGGTGCCATTATGTCAAAACAACAGATTACCGGTGCGGAAATATTTCTTGAATGTCTGAAGAAAGAGAAGGTTGACACGCTCTTCTGCTATCCAGGCGGCGTCGTGCTCAAAATATTCGACGTCCTCTACGATCAGAAGGATGTGCGATTGATCATGCCGCGGCATGAACAGGGCGGCGTCCATATGGCCGACGGTTATGCACGCTCTACGGGCAAGGTCGGCGTCGCTCTGGTGACGTCCGGTCCCGGAGCCACGAACGTGGTTACCGGCCTTGCCACGGCATTCATGGATTCCATTCCGATCGTGGTGTTCACCGGCCAGGTACCGACGGCGCTCATCGGCAACGATGCGTTCCAGGAGGCGGATATTGTCGGCATCACACGACCGTGCACCAAGTACAACTTTCTTGTCAAGGATGTCAAGGATATTGCCCAGACGATCAAGGAGGCCTTCTATATAGCCTCAACGGGACGGCCTGGCCCGGTGTTGATTGACCTGCCCCGTGATGTGGTGACGGCCAAGGCCGAATTCATTTATCCCGACAAGGTTGAGATCAGGAGCTACAATCCGACGGTTACGGGAAATAAGTGGCAGATCAAGCAGGCGGCGGAGGCGATTGCCAAGGCAAAGAAGCCCGTGGCATATATCGGCGGCGGCGTTATCCTTTCGAATGCCGCCACGGAGATCCTCGAGTTTGCCGAGATCACGAAGATCCCGGTGACCCACACCCTGATGGGCATAGGCGGGTTCCCCGGCACGCATCCGCTCTCGCTCGGCATGCTCGGCATGCACGGCACCTACTATGCCAACATGGCGATCCATAATTCCGATCTCATTGTCGCCATCGGCGCGCGCTTTGACGACCGGGTGACCGGCAAGGTGGAGGGATTTGCGCCTGATGCCAAGATCATCCATATCGATGTCGATCCGACCTCGATCCGGAAGAACGTGCGGGTGGATATCCCGATCGTGGGCGACGTGAAGCATGTGATGGCGGACCTCAACAAGGAGCTCCACCGCATCAAAGAACCATGGGACCAGATCCGCAAGAGCTGGCTCAGGCAGATCGACATCTGGCGCGAAGAAAGGCCGCTCTCGTACGAATATGCCGATGACATCATCAAGCCGCAATTCGTGGTCGAGAAGCTTTACGAAGTCACGAAGGGTGACGCGATCATCGTGACCGATGTGGGCCAGCACCAGATGTGGGCCGCGCAGTATTATAAATTCGACAAACCCCGGAACTGGCTTTCCTCCGGCGGACTCGGGACCATGGGGTACGGGTTCCCGGCGGCCCTTGGGGCAAAGGTTGCCAATCCCAATCGCGAAGTGTTCTGTATCTCCGGCGATGGCGGCATCCAGATGAACATCCAGGAACTTGCCACGTCGGTGGAGAACCACATCCCGGTCAAGGTGGTGATCCTGAACAACCGGTTTCTCGGCATGGTGAGACAGTGGCAGGAATTGTTCTATCAGGAACGGTATTCCTCGGTGGACCTCGGCGGTTCGCCTGATTTCGTGAAAGTGGCCGAGGCCTACGGCGCAGTCGGACTGCGCGCGGGAAAGCCCGCGGACGTCGTGCCGGTGCTCAAGGAGGCGCTCAAATCCAAGCGGACGGTGTTCATGGACTTCGTGACGGCGCGGTACGAAAAAGTCTTTCCCATGGTGCCCGCAGGTGCGTCCATCAACGAAATGATCTTCGGGGAAGAGAAGAAGAAGGAAGAGAAGAAGCTAAGAGCCGTGAAATGACCTGGTTCCTGAATCGGGATTTCGGAGTGAAAAATAGCCTATGAAACATATCATATCCGTGTTGGTGGAAAACAAATTCGGGGTGCTGTCGCGGGTGTCGGGACTTTTCAGCGGCAGGGGGTTCAACATTGAGACCATCTCGATCGGCCCCACGCTCGATCCGACGATCTCGCAGATGACGATCGTGACCGCGGGAGACGAACGCATCCTCGAACAGATCATCAAACAGCTCAACAAACTCATCGATGTCATCAAGGTTACGGACCTTGCGGAAAAGGAGTTCGTCGAGCGGGAAATGTGCCTCATCAAGGTCAATGCTCCTGCCGAGCACCGGGCAGAGGCTCTCCGGATCGCCGATATTTTCCGCGCGCGCGTTGTTGATTCCTCGCAGAAGAGCTATACGTTCCAGATAACGGGAGATGAAAAGAAGATCGCGGCGATCATTGAGCTCTTAAGGCCCATCGGCATCAAAGAGATCGTGCGTACGGGCAAAGTGGCGATAATGAGGGAATAGTCAGGAGTGACGAGTGATGAGCATGAAAAGAAATAATTCTCCAGGGGTTTGCGCACGTCTGATCGTGCCGGTGTTCGTTCTTTCAATGATCCTTTCCGCGTGTGCTGAGAAAGGGCCGGTCCTTCTCAATATCGGCTATCAGGCACTTGCAGAAAAAGCGGGAGCAGGAACAAAGATCTCTGTTGGGGTGAGCCCCTTCCGGGACGACCGGGGAGTGCCTGCGTCGGTTCTGGGCAAACGGACTATCCCAAGCGGCATGCAAAATGATTTTGTGGTGCAGGGCACGGTGGCCGAGACTGTAAGTGCTATCATGAAGGAGGCCCTTATCGCGCGCGGAATTGCGGTGAAGGACATTGCCGGTTGGGATCTGACGGCCGAAGGTATGAATGCCGCAGGAACAGATCTTCTCCTCGGAGGCGAGATCAAGACGCTTTGGCTGGAATCCAAGCCCAGTTCAATGCAAACGCATTTGAAGGCCTCTGTTCAGATCAAGATAACCATCGGCGACCCGATCGATAAAAAGATACTCAGGACCATCGACGTGAACAGCACGGTTGACCAGGAGATTCTCTATTCACAGGAAAGACTGGAAGCGGCGCTTGCCGAGGCGCTCTCATCGGCCGTGGACCAGATATTCCAGGATGCCGAAGTGAAAAAGCGGCTCCTGTAGATTCGTGGCGTGACCAGCGTGACGCACGGACGGCACATCAGGCATCTTTTTTTGTTCCACATATTATATTCAATGTTGAAAAGGAGATGGGATGAAGATTTATTATGAAAAAGATGCAGATATGAAGCTGCTCAAGGGCAAAAAGGTTGCAGTGATCGGCTACGGCAGTCAGGGTTTTGCCCACTCGAATAATCTCAAGGAAAGCGGCATTGAGGTGATGGTTGGCCTTCGCAAGGGGAGCAAATCCTGGGACAAGGCGGTCGGCGCCGGCCTCAAGGTCATGGAACCGGCAGCGGCCGCAAAGTCGGCTGATATCATCATGGTCCTGGTGCCGGACGAGCTGCAGGGCGGGATGTACAAGAAGGAGCTCGAAGGGAACATCAAGAAGGGGGCCTATCTCGCCTTTGCCCACGGGTTCAATATTCATTTCGGCCAGATCGTGCCACCCGAGAACGTGAACGTATTCATGGTAGCGCCCAAGAGCCCCGGCCATCTGGTCCGCTCCCAGTACATCAAGGGAGAGGGCGTCCCGGGACTTATCGCGATCCATCAGGACCCGTCGAAAAACACCAAGGACATGGCGCTCGCATACGCTGCGGCGATCGGCTGCGCAAGGGCAGGGGTCATCGAGACCTCGTTCCGCGAAGAGACGGAGACCGATCTTTTTGGAGAACAGGCAGTGCTGTGCGGCGGCGCCACCGCGCTTATACAGGCAGGGTACGAGACCCTGGTGGAAGCAGGCTATGCGCCCGAGATGGCATATTTTGAGTGCCTTCACGAACTTAAGCTGATCGTGGACCTCATTTACGAGGGAGGCATCTCGAACATGCGTTACTCCGTCAGCAACACCGCCCAGTATGGCGACCTGACCCGCGGGCCCCGGATCATTACCGAAGAGACCAGGAAGGAAATGAAGAAGATCCTGAACGAGATCCAGACGGGCCAGTTCGCGAAGGAGTGGATGCTCGAGAACATGGCGAACAAGCCGACGTTCAACGCGCTCACGAAAAATGGCCAGGCGCACCCGATCGAGGAAGTGGGCGGACGGCTCAGAAAAATGATGCCCTGGCTCCAGAAGGGCAAACTGGTGGATAAGAGCAAGAACTAGGGCAAGCACTAAATGCGAAATCCTAAATGCTAAACAATATTAAAATTCCAAATTTCAAAACTGTTTTGGACATTGGTGTTGGTTATTCGGATTTGTTTAGGATTTCGAAATTAGAATTTAGAGGCTGAATTAAAGCCATGATGAAAAACTACGGAATACCCGTTGCTTCGGAAGGATGGCCTTTCATCATCCCCCTTGTAATCGTCACGGTGTTGTTGTTCGCGTTTGGGTGGAAGAGTACTGCTCTCGTTTCACTGGTGCTTACGCTTTTCGTCCTGTTCTTCTTCCGTGACCCGGAGCGCACCGTTCCAGAAGGAAAGGGCATGGTGGTGTCGCCTGCCGATGGGAAGGTGATCGTGATCAAGGACATCTTCGAGCCGGTATACCTGAAGCAGGAAGTGAAGCAGATCAGCATTTTTCTGTCGGTGTTCAATGTGCATGTGAACCGAGCGCCCATCGGCGGCGCAATCGAGGTCGTTCAGTATAACCCGGGCAAATTTCATGTCGCGTCCGTTGACAAGGCTTCACTTGATAACGAACAGACCTCGATGGTCATTGCTGTGGGAAAGGACAAAATTCTGGTGAAGCAGATCGCTGGACTCATCGCGAGGCGCATTGTATGCTATGCCAGGCCAGGAGATACGATCAAGACGGGCGAGCGGTACGGACTGATCCGTTTTGGCTCACGGGTTGACATCTTTTTGCCCAAGACCGCGGAGATCAGGGTAAAGCTTGGCGACCGTGTCAGAGGCGCGCAGGACGTTATCGGGGTGCTTCATTGAGAAAAGGAATTTACATCCTTCCGAATCTTATAACGCTGCTCAGCATGTT
>JBARBN010000023.1:0-11527 GCA_049793155.1 Nitrospirota bacterium | reverse complement strand
AACAACAGCGCCGACCGGCACCGTAGCGACAACGAATGTATCGGTCAACCCCCCGACGGCGATCAATGTGTCCAATGCTCCCAGTGACTTCGGGTATGAGTATGTCTGGCATTGCCATATCCTTGGCCATGAAGAGAACGACTTTATGCGTCCAATGATTTTCAGGGTGCCGACCGGAAATCCGGCTGCCCCGAGCAGCCTGACGATTGCGCGAGGAGGACCGGGCACGGGTTACGGCACGAACCAGAATGTACTCACGTGGGCGGACAATGCGAACAATCTGGCAACATTCGAGGTCCAGCGTTCGCCGCAAGGTGCAGGTTCATGGACAACGCTGGCTTATATGCAATCCCTGCCGACCTTTACGCCCACATATGTGGACTCCGCTGTTGATTCTGCAGTGCATTATGATTATCAAGTACGGGCCTTCAACTACTGGCTCCCCAATTTGGGAAATGATATTCGTACACTGGGCACTTCACCATATGATATGATTTCGAACACAACGACGTCCACCTTCTCACCTGCAACGGGCGTTACCCTGACTCCGAATAAGCCCACGCCGCATCCGATGGGCACGAATGTTCTTTTCACTGCGGTGGCCACAGGACCGTCAACGTCGATGGTTTACAAGTATCGATTCTCTCTGAACAACGTTGTGCAGCAGAACTACAGCACTATGCCTGCGTGGGCTCTGCCTGCTTCTACCCCAACAGGCGCGTATACGGTGAATGTCGACGTGCAGTCCGGTGCCTCTACAACTCCCGATGTGTCCTCGTCCATGACCTATACGGTCATCACACCGTCCGCCCCGATCGTCGCGGTAGACCCGTATACGCTCCCCGGCATTTATACGGGACCGAGCGTGACGGTGCTCATGTACATCTCGTCGAGTACGCCGGCAACTATTTATTACACCACTGACGGGTCCCAGCCCACGACCTCGTCTTCCCAGTACCTGAGCAGCGGAATAACAGTGACCGCTACAAAAACCATCAACTACTATCCGGTCGATGTGAACGGCACTGCCGGCGCAGTTGTTTCCAGTATCTGGTCTATCCATTCACCGGACATGGCGGCAAGCATGTTGATAAACAACGGTGCGATCTCAATCAATACAACAACCGCCAATCTGACGCTCTCTGCCGTGGACCCCGCGGTGTGCCCGAACTTTCCAACGGGGGTGCAGTCAATGCAGTTCTCGAATGACGGGATAACCTACTCCGCGGAAGAGCCGTATGCCACAAGCAAGATATGGAACCTTGCACCGGGTCCTGACGGGCCAAGGACCGTGTATGTCAAATTCCGCGATTGCTCACTGCCTTTGACGCCTGCGCCCGGCGGCACGCTCTACTCACCGATCAGTGCCACCATCAACCTTATCGCTCTTCCGAGCGGCAATCTCGGGTATGGCAGCACGGTGGGCGATGCCCTCAGAGCGCTTTTGATAGCGGCCGGGATCGTTGCCCCGACTGCGACAGACATGATGAACGGAGATGTTGCGCCGCTCATTGGAGGAATACCTCATCCCGATGGGAAGATCGATATGGGCGATGTGATTGTCCTTCTCAGGAGGGCAGTTGGCCTGGTGACCTGGTAACTTAAAAACGACGATCGGGGCCCGCAATGAACTTTCCGCCGGCTCCCCGATTTCGAAATAGTCTAGGAGGATTTCTTATGAAAATGACCACGCTATTCGGTTTACTGATAACCTGCTTCATTCTTGTTTCGCTCGTTGCCTGCGGCGGCGGAGGCGGTGGCGGTGGCAGCGCCCCCGCACAGTCGACGAAAGCAGTAATTACGCTTTCAATGGCGGGTACGCTCCCCGCTGGGGCGCTGGTATATGGGACACAGGCCACAGTGAACCTGCCGGCAGGCGTAACCGTCAAGGCAAGTCCATCGAGCGCAAACCCGCAGGTGATGGTCACCGACACCGGCGTCGTATCAGCTTCAGGCCAGGCAGCTAACGCTGAAACCGTTCTCGCGACTTACCTCGCGTCGTCCACGACCGCATCGACGTCTAAGGTTGCGCTTTATGTTGCTAAATCGGGAGGTTTTTCGGTTGGGGAATTCGCGTTAGTGAATTGCGACATTACCGCAGGCCATTTTCCCGCGGCAGCGGACTTCACGGTTACGGATTTCAAGACCTTTGATTCGAACGGCTTGACCATCTCCGGCCTCACTGCCGGATTAACGGCGACGATACAGTAAGAGGGATGCGAGAAGAGGGAAGGAAAGAGAAGGTTGATGCCTTTCTTCCTGGTGATTGGCGGTGGCTACCACCTATGATGTCATCATAATCGGAACCGGGCCCGCGGGAATCTTCGCGGCGCTCGAACTCGTCAAAAAATCCGGCCTCAAAGTCCTCATGATCGAGAAGGGCAGCGATATAGAGCAGCGCGCCTGCCCCATGATCGCATCCGAAAGTCACTGCGTGCAGTGCGGCCTCTGCAGTATCCTGTGCGGCTGGGGCGGCGCCGGGGCGTACAGCGACGGCAAACTTACGCTCACCCCTGAATTCGGCGGATGGCTGAAGGATTACCTTTCTGCGGAAGACCTTTCTTTATTCATCGACTACGTAGACTCTGTCTATTTGTCCTTCGGCGCCGGAGGGGCGGTACATGGCGAGGACCGTGCGGCCCTGTCCCGTCTCAAGAAAAAAGCCGCAGGATACAACCTCGAACTCATCCCTGCGCGCATCAGGCATATCGGCACAGACCTCTGCAAGGAAGTCCTTAAAAAGATCAGGGAAAATCTCAGCAACAAGGTGGATATGCTGTTTGACATGGCGGTCGAGCGGGTCATGGTCACGAATGGAGAAGTATCAGGGGTCGTGACCGGGGACGGGAATACGTTTCATGCGCACTACGTGATCGTCGCGGCGGGAAGGGAGGGTTCGTCCTGGCTCTCGGGAGAGGCAAAACGTCTCGGGTTATCGGTACAAAAAAACCCGGTGGACATCGGAGTGCGGGTTGAACTTCCCGCCCCCATCATGAAAGACATAACCGATGTGGCATATGAAGGAAAGTTCGTCTATTATACGAGAAGATTTCGCGACCGGGTACGGACGTTCTGTATGAATCCCTACGGCGAGGTGGTGAAGGAATACAGCGAGGGCATTTACAGCGTGAACGGACACAGCTACCGGAACAGGACCACGAACAACACGAACTTTGCCCTGCTCGTGAGCACCGACTTCACGAAGCCTTTTGATGAGCCGATCGCGTACGGCAGATACATCGCGGGACTCGCGAATCTGCTGGGCGGTGGGGTGATCGTACAACGGCTTGGCGATCTCAAAATGGGAAGGCGTTCGACACCTGAACGGATCGCAGAAGGTTCTGTTCGACCTACGCTCGAAGACTCCACGCCCGGCGACCTGAGCTTTGTCCTGCCGTATCGTCATTTGCATAACATCACAGAGATGCTCGAGGCGCTTGACAACATCGCGCCGGGCGTGAACTCAGGCGACACACTGCTCTACGGTGTCGAGGTGAAGTTCTATTCCATGAAGTTGAAACTGACTCCCCGCCTTGAGACGGAGGTGAAGAACCTCTTTGCTGTGGGAGATGGGGCGGGTGTCACGCGCGGTCTGATCCAGGCTTCGATATCAGGCGTGGTAGCTGCACGGGAGGTTTTGCACAGGACAACTTCAGCGGCCGGCGGATAAATGGTTCATTGCGGGGAATGAGCCGGTGCAGGTTCCCTGATGCCCCAGGAAAAAGATTTGAGCATGTTGACGAACAGACCTTCATATTTGCTGCAATGCTTTATGTCCGTGGTCAAAACAAAAATCAGATAGGACTGCTCTTGCGTGCCGGGATCCAGGTAACATACGTAGTCGCATGATTTGTCCGCAATCCTGTACTTTTTGGCGGCGTACTGATAGTCGAGGTTGTCTACGCTGAACCGGTCAAATTTGACTTTGATGCTATTCTTGCGATAATAATCCATGTCAGCCTTCAAATGGTCGGAGACGGCGAGACCCATCTTATCCATGAGCCGAATGTAGATCACCGCTGGTGAAGTTTCAAAGGTGTAGCCCTTTAAGACGAAGTATGCATACAGCTCGCGGGCCTTTGCATCGTCGGTGTCCACCGTCCAATCGGGCGGCGGAGCGATGAAAAAGGCATCCTTTTCCTTCAACGCGGTTTCCAGATCATCTGGTCTTTCCGCCGGAGATTCAGCGTAAGCCGGCGCAGCAATCGATCCGACAAGCAGGAGGACCGCTATCGCTCTCATCAAGTTCATCATCTCATTCATCCTTTTCAGTGTGAAATTATCAGATAGTGCCCAGTCCGATATGAGGCCTGGACTGCCTGTATGCGGGAATGCCAACCTTTTAATAACGTAACAGATATATCCGTGGATTGCAAGCGGCCGCATGTCCGGTGCCGCAGACTGGCGTGATCAAAGATCTCGCAGAGGCAGAGTAGCCGAAGAAAGAAAACCATACAGAAACGGGCGGGGAAAAGCCCTGATCGATGCTCTGGGTCCCGGCCTATCCGGGTCAGGTTTTAAAATCTATTGACAACGCCTCTGAGAAGCCTTTCACGAAAGCGTGCTTCACCTCTTCAAGAGAGACGTTCCCGCCGAGTTCCCGATTGATGGAAGTGACGACGTCACCGCTGCCGCCGGGGATGACCTCGGCCTCGAGCGCGGCATCGTAGTCCATGAGAATAGAGCCATGCTGAAGAAAGGCGTTGGACAGTCGGCGCTGTGCGCTGCCGATGATCTTCCTGCCGTGCACGAGGATCTCGTACCAGGAAGGGGAGGAGAAGCACGCGGGGTCTTTTGTGCTCTTTTTTACGAGACCTGCGTGCCGGTGAGAACGCGAGACCATCTCTGCGGGGATGCCGAGGTTCTTGAGCCCCTGGAGTAGTGCGGCGGCGATGAGCTTGTACGTATCAAGGACATTCGCGGGAAAGAGGGGATCGTCAGTGCGCGAGACGATGCTGTAGGTGAGCTCCCGGTTATGGAGAACGGCCCTGCCGCCGGTGACGCGCCGCACGATGTCTATGCCGTACTGTTTACATGCGCCGGCATTCACTGCTTCGTTGATCTTTTGAAACCTGCCGATCGAGACCGCGGCAGGGTCCCAGGTGTAGAAGCGGAGCACGGGGACCTGTTCCCCTGCCTGCGCGCCGGCGAGCAGTTCTTCATCAATGGCCATGTTAGAGGCGCCGATGTTCGGCCCTGTATCGAGCAAGCGCCACTTATTCATACAAGGAAGGCTCATCGTTCGGACGGGTCTTGAAGCGGCGGTAGGACCACATGTACTGGTCCGGCATCTCGCGGACACACTGTTCGATCTCGTGGTTCATGCGTCGTGCATCAGCGACGGGATCATCGGTTGGAAAGTTTTCGAGGGCAGGGTATATCCGAAGTTCGTAACCACGTCCTTTGGGAAGGATGCGGGTGATACAGGGAAGGACGGCTGCATTCGTGGTCTTTGCCAGACGGCTCAAGATCGTCACGGTCGCTGCGGGGATGCCGAAGAAGGGAACAAAAACGCTGGCGCGCTCTCCCATGTCCTGGTCCGGCAGATAGTAAAAACCCTGACCTTCCCGGATAGCGCGGATGATCGGTTTCAGACTTGCCATTCGCTCAACGATGAGAGCGCCGAACCGGCCGCGACGTGAAAAAAGATATTCAAGCAGCGGGTCCCGGGATGTGCGGTACATGCTTGTGAATCGCCGGTCCCTATTTGCGGCAAGAAGGGCTCCCCCGATATCCAGAGCGATGAAGTGCGGTGCGAGCAGGATGACTTGTTTACCGCGTGCCAGGACTTCATCCAGATACTGTTTTCCTCGCAGGGTGACGAACCGTTCTACCCTCCACCGTGGCGCAAACCAGGCAACGCCGAGGCTGAGAAGAGCAACGCCGCTCAACTGGAAATTCCGTTTCACGAGCTGCTGACGTTCGGTCGGGCTCTTTTCGGGAAAGCAGAGCTCGATGTTGCGTTCGGCAAAACGGCGGTTGGGGGTCGGGAACCAGGACGCGATGAATCCGAGGCCTCTGCCCAGGACCCAGAGCACGCGTGCAGGCATCCAACTCATGACGAGCATGAGGGCCAGGACCGGCCATGCATACCAGTACCGTGGGTGGAGGAACGTTTTGAGAGAGACGGTAGCCATAATGGGACGATTCATATGGAGCAAGGCAGTTTTACACAAAAAAGCCTGAGAGTCAAGTGACCCTCAGGCTTTTTTGTTCTGATCCGCTCACGGCGGATCGATCAGGAACCTCAGCCGCCGCCCCAGGAATGTCCACCGGTGCTGCAAACCGCGCTATTTCCGCCAGCTGACGAAAACGTGGAGACGAGCTTCCTGGCTTTTTTTTCACCGCAGTAGGGACAGACCGTATCTTCAGCTTTTACGGTCATGGATTGCAAAAGAACGAACTCCTTTCTGCAACCTTCACATACGTATTCATAAAACGGCATGGTGTGTACTCCTTTCAACAATTGTCCGGATCCAACGATACGTTGCAGCGCCCACGGGCGTCTGCACAATACAACATAATACTCATCGGGCGCAAATCTGTCAAGGTGAAAATAACGGGCATGGCGCCCACGAAGCCCGTCTGACCCGTGGCCCGTATTGTCTTACGAGCATGCGAAAGGCGTTTTCCGGTCCTTCGAGGCAAAACGCGAATAGTTTGGCGAGGTAAAGATATCCATCAGCATGTGCCGGCTCACCACACCTACGTACTTTTTGTCCTTCACCACCACAACGATGGAACAGCAGCTCTTGAGAAGGAGATTAATAAGCTCGTCGGTCGAGGTGAAGGAATCGACGATGATCGGCGCCGGCACCATGAGCTGTGATGCCGGGATGCCCTCAAGGTCCCGGCCTTCCCGTATCGCGTCCAGAATTGCGTTCTCCGAGACGACACCCAATACCTCCTGGGCATCGCCGACGACCGGCATCGCGGCAAGTCCCGATGAGATGATTTTCATCGCCACCTCCCGCGCTGTGGTGTCGCGCCCCACCCTGATCTTCTCGCGCATGATATGCCACGCACTGATTCCCATGTTCATTACCTCCAACTCGTATTTTTCCACTGCGGTTTATCCGCCAGGGAACTGTCAGGAATCCCTGTTTTAATTATAGCCGCTCCCACTGCTTTGTGTCCGGATTGAACGCCTCGCTGAAGGCCGTGACCTCCTGCAGCAGGCCGACGTCGTAACCTTCATTCAACCCGAAGTTCACGAGCATCTTGATCGATCGCAAGGAACTCAGACTGTTTCCCCCGATCTTTACCGCAAGCCGGGTCGCTTCCTCGTCGAGCGCATCACGGGGCACCACCTGGTTCACCAGCCCGATCGCGAGCGCCTCTTCGGCGGTCACGGTCCTGCCGGTGAAGAGCAGCTCCTTGGCCCTGCCGACGCCCACGGTCTTGTACAATCTCTGGGACGAACCGAAGATCGGCGGCACGCCGAATTGTGCCTCGGGGAACGAGAATACCGCGTCTGATGACGCTATCCTGATATCGGCTGCGAGCGCCAGGCCGAGGCCCGCGCCCGTGGTCTCGCCCTTGACCGCGGCAATCACCGGGACCGGGAGGTTCTCGATATGCTTCAAGAGATTGTATCCCACCTCTGCAAAGTGGCCGGCCTCCTCCTTCGTCATCTTCACGAACCTGGCGTAGTCGATCCCGGCTGAGAAGTTTTCCCCTTTTGCCGTGAGCAGTACCACACGGAGTTCGGACCGGGATGCGATCATCTCGCTGACGGTCTTGTTCAGCCCTGACAGGACGTCCTTGTCCAGGTAGTTGTCAGGCGGATTATCGATCGTCACGGTGCTGATCCAGTCCTTGCATTCAACGGTGACGCATGTATCTGACATAATAAACCCTCCGTTTTACAGACGCAAGAAGATACGACAGCAGGCAGCCTAGAAAAACCGCCGCTTCCTCATGCGTTTTCCCAATTCTTCTTCTCGATCATATAATAGAACACCGGGATCACCACCAGCGTGAGCGCTGTTGATGCCAGCATGCCGAAGATGAGCGCCAGGGCAAGGCCTGACCACACCGGGTCGGTCACGATCACGGCCGAGCCGAGGATGGCCGCCGCAGCGGTAAGCACGATCGGCCGGGTGCGGATGGCGCCGGCCTCGATCAGCGCCTGGGCGATCGGCAGTCCTTCATGCTTCTTGTCCAGGATGAACTCCAGGAGCACGATGGAGTTCCGGACCACGATTCCCGCCAGGGCGATCACGCCGATCATGGAGGTGGCGCTGAAATACACCCCGGTCATGGCAAAGCCCGGCATGATGCCGATCATCGAGAGCGGGATGGCCGCCATGATGACAACCGGGATCGTGAAGGACCGGAACCTGCCCACGAGCAGGAGATAGATAGCGATGAGCGCCACGCCCATGGCCGCTCCCAGATCGCGGAATACATCAAGGGTCAGCTTCATCTCGCCGTCCCATTTTATTTTATACCCCTCGGGGAGCGGACTCCTGCGGAGGTGTTTCATCATATCGATTACGGCATAGACCTGGCTTCGGGCCCCCATTTCTCCATATACATAGGTCACGGGTTCAAGGTTCTTGTGATAGATGGCCTTGTCCGTTTCGGAGGGGACCACCTTCACGAGCGATGAGAGCGCCACCTGGCTGCCCTGCGGACTCGCAACGTACACCTTGTCCATGTCCGACATCCTTTCGCGCTCTCCCTTGGGAAGCCGCAGGAAGATGGCGATCGGGTTCTTCGCGTCGGGCTGGTGCAGGGTAGAGATCGCCATGCCGGCCACGGACATCCGCAGGGTCTGGACGATCTGTTCGGTGGATATGCCCGCGCGCGCGGCCTTTTCCTTGTCAACGATGAGCTGGTACTTCTCCTGCTTCTCCTTCACGCTGTCGTCGATATCCACGACCTGGTCCGTCCGGGCGAAGAGCTCCTTGATGTTCTGGGCGATCTCGCGCTGCTTGTCGTAGTCCGGTCCGTAGATCTCGGCCACGACAGTCGCCCGCACGGGAGGTCCCGGGGGGTCCTCCACCAGCTTGATGACCGCATTATTTTCCTGAGCGATCCTGGCGATGTCCGGCCGGATCTTGAGCACCAGCTTCTCGCTCGATATCGAACGCTCCTCTTTGTCGATCAGGTTCACGCGCACGTCGGCGAAGTGGCTCGCCTCGCGGAACGCGCTGCCCCTGAGCAGTCCGTTAAAGTCCATCACCGAGCCGGTGCCCACAAAGGTCTCGTAGTCCTTCACCTCGGAGATGCGCCCGAGATAACTGCCTATAGTCCTGGCCACGCGGTCCGTGTTCTCGAGGGCCGTGCCCGCAGGCATATCGATCGATACCAGGAACGTGTTCTTGTTCGCCTTGGGCAGCATGCGGAATTTCACCCACTGCATGAGCGGAAAGGTCATGGTGATCAGGAACAGGCCGATGATGATGCTCATGAACAGTTTGCGCCTGCCGGGGTTCTCAAGCAGCGGCCCCAGGATCTTCTTATAACCTTTATAGAGCTTCGTCTCCTCCAGCGGCAGCTGCGGTTCCCCCTGATGGTCGGTCTTCATGAGCCGGTAACTTGCCCAGGGTGTCACGATAAAAGCGACAAACAACGACGTGACCATTGCCACGGGCACATTAAAGGGGATCGGCTTCATGTAGGAACCCATCATACCCGTGACGAACGCCATGGGGATGAACGCCAGCACCACGGTAATGGTCGCCAGGATCGTGGGCATGCCGATCTCGTTCACGGCCATGATCGCGCCCTGCAGTCTCGAATGCTGTTGCAGCTTGTAGTGGCGGTGGATGTTCTCGACCACGACGATGGCATCGTCGACCAGAAGGCCCAGGGAAAGGATCAGCGCAAACAGCGTTATTCGGTTGATGGTCTGGCCCGCCAGCATGCCTATGGCAAGGGTGATGAAGAGCGTGAGCGGGATGGCGAGCGCCACGATGGCGGCCTCCCGCCAGCCGAGCGTGATGAACAGCAGGACGATCACGACGACGATCGAGACTGCGAGATGGAAGACCAGCTCGTTCACCGCATTGTTGGCCGTCTTGCCGTCGTTCCGGGTAACGGTCACCATGATCCCCGGCGGGATACTGGTTTTTTTCAACACCTCGAGCTTTGCCAGGATCTGGTCCGAGATCTGAACTGCGTTCAGCTTTTGCCGTTTGGCCAACGCCAGGGTCACGGCGGGCTGCCCGCCTGCATCGTTCTTGCTGCTGTCCTTGATGCCTGCATGCGCGGAATGATGACTGTTGAAGTCGATGCGCGTGAGTTTCGAGGTCTCTTCGAACCCGTCCGTGACCTCGGCAACATCGCCGAGATAGACGGGCTTGTTGTTCGCAACGCCGACCACGGCGTTCCGTACGTCGCTGGCCCGGGTAAAGAAGCCGCCGGTCTCGAGGGTGATCTTCCTGCTGCCCTGCTCAAGCTCACCGGAAAGAAGATTGGCGTTCGACTGGGTGATGGCCCCGGCGATCTGGAGCGGCGACAGGCCGTAGCCCGAGATGCGAAGCGGGTCGAGGACCATGCGCACCTGGCGGCTGCGTCCGCCGATGATCGTTGTGGTGCCGACGCCCGGGACCTTTCTGAGCTCGTCCAGCACGTTGTCGGCCACGAGCCTGAGCTGTGCATCGTCATAGGCGCTTCCGGCTTCAGGAGAGAGCGTGATCGCAACGATCGGCACATCATCAACGTCAATGGGCTTCACCAGCGGCTGGGATGCTCCTGCCGGCGCAAAGTCCATATGGGACATGATCTTGTCGTAGAGCTTTACCATGGACCGCTCTTTGTCCTGTCCGACGAAGAACTTCACGGTCACCACGGACATCGAGTTCATGGAGACCGAGTAAACATCCTCGACGCCGGGGATCTCCCAGAGAATGGACTCAAGCCGCTTGGATACGAGCTCTTCCACTTCCTTGGCAGACGAGCCCGGCATCATCACCATCACGTTCGCCGCAGGGACCACGATCTGGGGATTCTCCTCGCGGGGGGTATAGATGAGGGCAAAGAGCCCGAGTAATGCCGTTGCCGCCATGAGCAGCACGGTTAGCTGGGAATTGATGAAGTACTGGGTTATCTTGCCGCTGATATTGAGTTTCATGATTAATCCTTATTTATATCTATGCAGGTACGAACGGACAAAATGCAAAAACTTTATCGCGCAAAGACGCCAAGTCGCAAAGGAAAGCAAATCCTGTAATTGGTTTACTCAATATCCTAACGCTTCTGACGTTCTTTGCACCTTTGCGGCTTTGCGCGAGATGCCTCTTTTGTTGAAAAACGATTTTATCTTTGACGACTTTTTCGTCGATCGTTAATTATGCGCTACGATGACCTTTTTCCCGTCCATTATCCCGAGGTGCTTGTCGCTGATCACCCGGTCGCCCTGTTTGAGGCCCGAGACCACTTCCACAAAATTTCCGAACATCTCGCCGACCTGGATCATCTGGAACACGGCGCCCCGGTCGGCGGATACGAGGTATACGCCCGAGATGCCGGACATTTCAACTACGGCGCTCTTCGGGATCAGGATGACCTCGCGCTT
>JBARBN010000022.1:0-42602 GCA_049793155.1 Nitrospirota bacterium | reverse complement strand
ATGTGCTGTTCTGGGAGATACTGAAGCCCAGACCCTTCCAGAAGGTGAAGGAGACCGGCCAGGAGGACCTGGAGTACGTCAAGCAGAACGGCATGAAGAACAACCTGAAGCTGGCAGGCAAGATCGCCGCAGCACCCTTTGTCGGACTGCTCTATGTGATCCTGCTCCCGGTCGGCCTGGTCAGCGCGCTATCCTACGCCGTTGTCGCGGGAGTTGCAGGGAAAAACACCTCCTTCTCCTGGAGACCGGCCGAGGCATACCTCTCCGGCAAAAAGAAGGCCAGAAAGCACGACGCGGTTGAAGATGACAAGCAATCCGAGCGGAAGTAAGACTTCTCCTAACCTATGAGGCTTGAGACGGCGGCTTAAATCGTTTCAAGCCTCGTAGGTTCTGTCGAAATGGCCTTTTTTTGTTTCAAAAAACATCACCACCCGCAAATAAATACCCGCAATTTCATAAAACCCCTTGCCATGCGCTCGTCAACGGCAGAACAAAGTGTTTTTTAATAAATTCTTTGCAGAATCTGCGCAGACGTTGCGAGAACAAAAGCGTTACGTTTTGTTACTACGAACTATTTCCCGGCAACCTAAGAAGTTATACCGATTTTCAAGATGTCCTTCTTTATGATAAGGTTCAATCAACGATAGGATATTTCACAACTGAAAGGAGGGAACAGATCATGTTTAAACATACAGGCGGACAGAAGGTCGGAAGCGGAACGTACTGGGATATCATGACCGGGCTGAGGGTCGACATAGATCAGGAAGGTACGCTTCCTGGAGGAAACGGGGCAAAGTATGTAAAAGCGTCGTCTGGTTTAGTACTTTTATCGGGGCCCATTCTTGGGCTGGCCTACATCGTGTTTCTGCCGATCATGGGTATCGTGACGGCACTGTCTCTCCTGGTGCAGAAAGCGCTCGGTGGCGTGTTCAGCCTGGGCAGATATATTGTCTCTTTCGGATGGAGACCTTCGGAGGCATACCTGGGTGGAAAAAACAAAAAGAAGGATGTCGTCGATAAGGCGAGAAAATTACCGATCGAGAAGTGAGTGGCATAAAGACCGACTTATTTAACAAATCTAAAAAAGAAAGGAGGAGCGATTTATGAATTCCATGTTTGATTTTATCACGCACGTCAAGGGGATCGAGTACATCCTTTCCCTCACCTTCATTGCCGGATATGTGTTGTTCTGGGAGATACTGAAGCCCAAACCCTTCAAGAAGGTGAAGGAGACCGGCCAGGAAGACCTGATGTACGTCAAGCAGAACGGCATGAAGAACAACCTGAAGCTGGCGGGCAAGATCGCCGCTGCACCCTTTGTCGGACTGCTCTATGTACTCCTGCTCCCTGTCGGCCTGGTCAGCGCGCTGTTCTATGCAGTGATCGCGGGCCTGGCCGGGAAAAGCGGGTCCTTTTCCTGGAGACCGGCCGAAGCATACCTCTCCGGAAAAAAGAAGACCAAAAAGCCAGAACCTGTCGATGACAGGCAATCTCAGCAGAAATAAGACTCCCCTGAAGAGGGACGCTCGCATACCAGCGCCCCTCTTCTGATTGTATCAAAGGAGGAAAGGAACGAATGAAAACCCTAACCATGATCACTGTATCGCTGTGCTGCATCCTGCTTTCAATATCGGCAGTTCAAGCCGATGACGGAAAGCGCTCTTCTCCGGCATCAGGCGCACCCGCTGCGCGCGGCCTCGTCAAACTTGACAGTCTGGTTAATATCTATAAGCCCGTACTCTTTAATCACGAAAAACATACCGCCATAGCCGGCGATTGTGGAATTTGCCATCATCAGCATGGAAAGAATGCAAGTCTGCCTTGCCACGAGTGCCATAGCATCAAGGCTTCGACATTTAAAGCCGATGTAACGGGTAGTTTCATCGCATGTAAAAATTGCCACGGCGCCTTAGACCCTGCGGCCCCCCAAATGCCTAGTCTGAAGGTCGCCTATCACCGCCAGTGTTTCCAGTGCCACTGGGGAATGTCAGAGGTAGGAAGCAATCCCAAGGGCTGCACCGTCATGTGTCATGACAAGCGTGATCAGAAGATGAGCGCGAAAACCACTAAAGTGCATTAACGGGAACACATACCACGCTCTCAGGAAGAGGAGGAATAAAGAATTATGGATAAGAATGGAAAGAAACCCTCTGAACCCGCCGATCCGCTGTCAGAACAGCGCGGCAACAAGGGGGATAAGTCTGATGCCGTCGCCATGGGTGACAGTCTGAATTTCACCAGAAGAAGGTTCATGGGCACGGTCGCAGCGATCGGTGGGGCGCTTGGTGTGGCTGGCCTGACATCCGGAGCGAAGACAGCAGGCGCGAAAGAGTTCGAAGGGTCAGCCGACCGCTACGGCGTGTTGTATGACCTTAGCATGTGCGTCGGATGCCGCAGCTGCGAAAAGGCCTGTAATGAATATAACAAGCTGGCTGCGCCCAAGGTTCCCTTCGATGATCCGTCGGTATTTGAGGAGACGCGAAGGCCGACGGTGGAGGCCTATACCGTGGTCAACCGATTCCCGAACCCCAAGGATCCGAGCAAGCCGCTCTACCGCAAGATACAATGCAACCATTGCAACGAACCGGCATGCGCCACGGCATGTCCTGTTCACGCGTACACCAAGACCGCTGAAGGTCCTGTCACGTATGACGTGAACCTCTGTTTCGGCTGCCGGTATTGCATGGTGGCCTGCCCGTATTATGTCCCCGCGTATGACTACAACAGCGCGCTCGAGCCCCGGATATCGAAATGCACCATGTGCGTTGATCGCGTGAAAGCCGGACTCCCGACGGCGTGTTCGGAAATTTGTCCCACCGGCGCCCTCACGTTTGGCAAGCGCATCGATCTGATCAAAGTTGCGCGTGAGCGGATCATGAAGAATCCCGACAAGTATATTGACCACATTTTCGGAGAGCACGAGGCAGGAGGAACGAGCTGGCTTTATATCTCTGCTGTTCCTTTCGAACACTACGGGTTCCCGTCGCATATGCAAAAGGCCCCCTTGCTGGAAAACACAAAAGGGTTCCTGTCAACCGTTCCGCTGGTGTTCACCATTTGGCCCGCCCTCTTTGGAATGCTTTACTCCGCAACACAGCACCGCAACCGTTCAGAGAACGGCACCGATCATGAAAAAACGGAGGAAAAGAAATGAGCAACGAAAACCTCGAAAGAACGGAAAACTTCCGCTCCACATTCATGGAGAAACTGAGGATGGGCATGTCGTGGCAGGAGTACACGCGGAGCCTGATCACGCCATTCAACATCGTTGCGGCGATCATCCTGAGCATCGGCTTACCCGTGATCGTGATGCGCTTCACACAGGGGCTCGTGGTCGCGACCCATGCGTCCAACGAATATCCCTGGGGGCTTTTTCTCGGCTGGGGCCTCTTCGGCGGCGTTCCCCTCTCAGCCACCGGTTTTGTCATGGCAACAGCCTACTATATCTTCGGTTTTAAGGACTATCACCCGCTGGTTCGGCTCGGCGTGCTGACCGGACTTCTCGGTTATTTCTTCGCTGCCACGTATCTGATGGTCGACCTCGGCAGACCCTGGCGCATCTATTTTCCGATGGTCATGGGGTTCGGAACAGGCTCCGTCCTCTTTCTCGTGGCGTGGCACGTGTCAACCTATCTCACGGTCCAGATCCTTGAATTCAGCCCGGCCATTCTGGAGTGGTTCAAGTCGAAACGCGTACGCAGATGGGCGCTCATGACCACGGTCGGCATGACGATCGCGGGCATCATCCTCTCGACGCTTCACCAGTCAGCGCTCGGCGCCATGTTCCTCCTCGCCCCGGGAAAACTCCACCCGCTCTGGTATTCGCCCTACATCCCGATTTTCTTCCTGACCTCGAGCATCTATGCGGCCCTGGTCATGGTGATCGCTGTCAGCACTCTCTGTGCTCGATATCTCCGCCATCGGGCGGATGCTACCTTCCTCAATAGCCTGGACGGTCTGACCATGGGTCTGGGAAAAGGCGCTATTATAGGGATATACATCTACTTTGCGTTGAAGTTGATCGGCGTGGCTCATGACGACAACTGGGGGCTGCTCAATACGCCTTATGGGCACTGGTTCCTGGTCGAGATAATTCTCTTTGTCCTTGCTCCTGCCGCTGTATTGACTTATGGGGTCAAGACCCAACGCGTGGGCATCGTACGATTCGGGGCCTTTTACGCGGTACTCGGCATCCTGGTGAACAGAATAAATGTCTCCATCATAGCCTTTAACTGGAATCTTCCGGAGCATCTGCATCACATCGTGCCGCCCTGGCACGAGGTCGCTATTGTAGCAGCGATTGCCACTATTCACATCCTTGTGTTCCGATGGATCGTGAACAGGATGCCGGTAATTCGCGAGGATACGAGTTACCATCAACTTCACTAGAACCTGAACAAGAGGGTGCATTCCCAGCACGGGAATGCACCCTTTCAACTTAGAGAACCATCGTGTATAATGGGGCAGGTGACCAAAAACATGCGCACTGAATTCTTCACGACTGGGTATTTAGTGGTTCCACAAGACAGGACATTCGATCGTCACGTCGTTGGGAATAAACTGACGACACGGTGTCGTTAGCGGAGGATATGCAATGAATATCCGGAATGTCGTCTTGTTTTTCCTAATCCTGTTGCCGCTGCAGATCGTGCAACCGGCGGGCTCGTCAGGGGCAAGTGATCGGGACGTCCCAAATAAGAACGGGGCATGCCTCGGTTGTCACGGCAAACAGGAAATCACTATTGTATTCCAGAACAATGAATCCATGCCCGGCTACATTGATGAAGCAAAGTTGAAAGCATCAGCTCACGCATTGTTCGCCTGCATTGACTGCCATACCGAATTCGCCGCGGATCAGCATCCCAAAAGGAATTTCCAGAGCCACGAGCAATACAAGATCCGTGCCTCACTCACCTGCAGGCGATGCCATACGGATGAACAGATAAGGACCAGACCGGTCCACGTCGACATTCTGAGCAGGGAAAAATCGGGAACTGCCGCGATCTGTGCCGATTGCCACGGCGCTCATTCCATTATTCGCGTCACGAAAAAGAAGTCGCTCAGTGATGAGGCAAAGCTCTGCCTGAAGTGCCACCTGCAGCATATCCGGGTGTCATATCAGAATGGTGAACAACATTCCATGACCGTGGACCCCGGGCTTCTCCAAACATCTGTGCATAACAAGCTCAGTTGTTCCGACTGCCATTACGGCTTTTCATCTGAAGATCACCCAAAACGGCACTTCCGGACACGAAGGGATATGACGATCGCTTCGGCCGAACTGTGCAGGCGGTGCCATTTTGACAAATACACAAAATTTCAGGACAGCATCCACTATTCCAAGCTTAGCCAGGGAAATCTCAATGCCCCCGTCTGTACCGACTGCCACAACTCGCACGCCATCGGCTTAGCCGGTAAGGAGCGCGCAGACAGCGCCAACCGCTGCAAGAAATGCCATCTTGACATTTATACTATCTATGCAAAAAGCGTCCACGGCGGCGCACTTTTGAATGAGCACAACCAGGATGTCCCCGTGTGCGTGGATTGTCATACAACTCATGATATCCAGAGCCCGCACACTGTTGAATACCGCGAGCGTATCCCGGAAATGTGCAGCAAATGCCACGCGAATAAGGAGATCATGGGGAAATACGGCCTGTCCACGGATGTCATGAAGACCTACCTCTCCGATTTTCACGGTGTCACGCTGGGCTTTTACATTAAACAGAAAAACCTTCTTCCCAAGCAGGCGAGGTCGATTGCCGTGTGTACCGACTGTCACGGCATTCACAACATTTCCAGTACCGTAAGCCCTGACGCCACCATTGTTAAAGCAAATCTCGTGCAGAGATGCCGGAGATGTCATGCCAATGCGACAGAAAACTTTCCTGATGCGTGGATATCCCATTATAAACTGAGTCTGCAGCGGGCGCCGCTCACATTTATCATCAGCATCCTGTACCGGATATTCACGCCACTTATGGTCATCGGGTTGGTGTTGCAGATATTGCTGCACATCTGGCGCTACTCAGTCAACCGGTGACGGGAGAAGGACTAACCATGAGCGAAACCACAAACAAGAGCGTGCAGACCGGGATTCTCATCAGGCGATTCAGCCAATATCGGATCGTTGAGCACTGGTTGCAGGCCGGTGTTTTTATTCTTCTCGTCATCACCGGAATATCTCAAAAATTCCATACCTACGACCTGTCGCAGTGGCTTGTTTTTCATCTCGGTGGAATCGATGCAGTCCGGCTCATGCATCGCGCCGCCGGCCTCATCCTCATCATATTGATCATCCAGCACCTTGTCGTCGCTGCAGTGGGCCTCATCCGGCTCCGATGGCAGGCGTCGATGATAATTCAAATGAAAGACTTCCAGGATGCTGTTACCAACCTCAAGTATTACTTCGGGATAAAAAATCACCCTGCCCAGTGCGATCGGTACGATTATAAACAAAAATTCGATTACTGGGGTGTCCTGGTGAGCAATTTAATCATGATCGTCTCCGGGCTTATTCTCTGGTTCCCCATAACAACGTCCAGATATCTCTATGGTGAATTTATCCCTGCCGCAAACGTCATTCATACGAACCAGTCATTGCTCGTTATCCTTATCATCGCCATCTGGCACATCTATAACTCCATCTTCAGCCCGGAAATCTTCCCCTTTGACACCAGCATCCTCACCGGGTATCTTTCAAAGGAGAGGATGGTGCGTGAACACCCTCTTGAGCTCGCTCGGATGGAGCGTGCTGCCGGGAAAAAACAACATACTCCGCCACATGCCTGACCGATGCATAAACGCCGGATACCCCGACCTGATCACTTTCCCGGTATGTATTTGCCTATTTCAAGGCAAAGGAGTATAGTGTAAACGTTTCTTTGTCAGCATGCCGTAGAGAGGCGAGGAATGGTCTTCCATGCAGAAGAAGCTGATTATCTCACTTATCCTCTATGTGATTGTGATGTCGGTAGGTCTCGGCGTTCTCAGCACAATAGCCGTCAATGGCGCCATAGAACGGTCACTACAGAAGAGCCTCACCTCGGCGCATACCATAGCAAATCAACTGGACTTCCTCCTGCAGACAAATATCAGCAGACTATACGACATCTCGCTCTCGGGCAAGGTGAATCTCACAACGGGCAATATGGGCCCGATAAAACAGCTGCTTGAATCAATCTATCAGTACTCAATTTTCACCGAAGGGGTGTTTCTGGTAGACAAGCAGGGGGACACCCTCCTCTCCTATCCGGCCCGTGATTACGGCAAGGAAAATCTGCTGTTCATCCCCTGGGTGAGCCGGGTCCTCACGGAGGGCAGGCCGATCATATCGAATGTGTACACCATCGAGCCGATTAAAAAGCCGCTTATTTTCATCCTCGTCCCCCTGAGAAATGCAGCGGGAGAAGTTGTCGGTGCTGCGGGAGGCGCCATTAATCCTACCAACTCCGTGCTGAGCAGGCTGCTCCGTGCCGTTACGTCCGAGACTGAGAATCATTACATAGAAATTATCGACTCCAATGAAATCGTCATAGCTTCTGACAGAGCCTCTCATATCCTGGTACATCACGACCATGATGGTATCCTGAGTAAAATGATCAAAGATCATGAGTCCGGCATTAATCACTGCAACCATGGTTTTTCCAAGAATGATGGCAAGACGCAGGACGAATTGGCGGTTGTGCCGCTTGAATCGGTATCATGGGCCATCGTCTTCGGTCAAGCCAGGGATGAGGTCTATCAGCCGGCCCATCAGCTCAGAAATAAGTTTTTTCTGCTGGCGTTGATCTTCATCGCAACGGCGGTCATCTTTTCCATTGGTATCAGCAGGAACATCGTGAGCCCCATCCGGTCCCTCATCACCGAGACAAACCGGATCGGACAGGGCGACCTCTCTGTTCCTGTGGGGAATATCGGCAGCGACGAAATCTCCGTACTCGGGCAAAGTTTTGACGACATGCGCGAACAACTGGCGAAATCCCGCGAAAGCATTCAGCGCCAGAACATTGAACTCGAAGAACGGGTAAAAAGTCGGACTCGACAGCTGGAGGAAAAACAGATCGCAAACACCACGCTCCTGAAGCAGTTGATCACCTCCCAGGAGGACGAGCGAAAAAGGATCGCGCGAGAACTCCACGATGAGTCGCTTCAGACGCTCTCGGCCATCCTCATGAATATTGATATGTGCCTGCTTCATCCCGAGATGATCAGTCCGGGAAAAGTTACCTCAATGAAAGAAACCGTCATGAAGGTCATCAATGAAATGAGCAAGGTCATCCAGAACCTCCGGCCAACGGTGCTCGATGACCTCGGTTTTGAAGCGGGGATTGTCTGGCTTGCTGACCGGAACCTCAAGGACAAAAACATTCGCTGCTACCTGAACATGAGCGAATTGGTGGAAGAACGGATCTCGCCGGAGATGCAGATCACGCTCTTCCGGATCATCCAGGAAACGACCATGAACATTGCCAGGCATTCCGAGGCAGAGAATGTATTTATCAATATCAGGATGAATAAGAACAAATTCACCATGATCATTGAAGATGACGGTGTCGGGTTCGATCCCGCGTCAGCGCTCGAAAATTTGCAGACCGGACGTGGATTGGGCATTCGCGGCATGAAGGAACGGGCAACGCAGGTGAATGGTGAATTAAATATCTGCTCTACGGTCGGTGAAGGGACCATTGTACAGTGCAGCGTACCGCTCACAAGAGAGGGATAGCATGGGTTTCAAGACAAAAATACTGATCGCCGATGATCATGCCCTGGTACGCCAGGGAATTGCCTCGTTTCTCAATATGTCCGATAAATATGAGGTCGTCGGAGAGGCGGCTGACGGCGTTGAAGCCATTCAGGCTGTTAAAAAGCTCAAGCCGGACATTGTACTCATGGACATTTCCATGCCGAAGCTCGGTGGACTCGAAGCGACCCTGGAAATCAAAAAAATAAATCCTTCAATCAAAATCCTGGTGCTGACCCAGTATGAGGACACCGTGTATATCCGCCGCTTTTTCAAGGCCGGCGTATCCGGCTACCTGCTCAAGAAAGCCGTTGGCGTGGAACTGCTCACGGCAATTGAAACCGTTATGTCGGGGAGAACATACGTTCATCCATCCATCGCCTCGTGCGTCATGGACGGCTACCTTGGCGTTCAGAAGGGGGAACCCGTCGAGGATACGTATGATTCACTGACTGACCGCGAGAAACAGGTCCTGAAATTGATCGCGGAGGGATATACGCAAAAGGAGGCCGCCGACATCCTTAATATCAGCGCAAAAACAGTCGTCACCCACCAGACCAACATCAGCGAAAAGCTCGACATCCATACCCGTGCCGGCCTTATCAAGTTTGCAATTCAGAAGGGAATTATTAAAATTGACGGGGTAACGTAAGCGGACTAGATTTTCCCGTCGACCATTTCGCGCATCTCTTTGCCTGCCTTGAAGAAGGGGACTTTCTTTGGCGGCACCGAGACGGTCTCTCCGGTCTTCGGATTCCTGCCTTCCTTGGCGCGACGATGTCGGATCCGGAAACTGCCGAACCCACGGATCTCAACCTTGTCTTCGCGGGACAATGCGTCCTTGATGCCGTCGAGCACGGTGTTGACGATAACTTCCACCTGCTTTCTCGTCAACCCCGGTTTTTTCTCTGCGATCTTATCTACCAGCTCAGCCTTTGTCATTCAAGCCCCTCCTCACCTTTGGTCCTCATCAGTCCTGATTACAGATACTGTAATGTCACGGAACTCCTGCCGATGCCGCGCGTAATAACGTCCGCGATCCAGGCAGCGGACTCTTCCTTCAGATAATCAAAGAAAGGGATCGTCTTTCTTTTTTCTATCACTCTCGGTTTCCCTTTGATCCCCACCAGATCCCCCGCAGCCTTGATGCTGTCCGTCAGGTCTCCCAGCTGGTCTACGAGTTTGAGATCGAGGGCCTGCCTGCCGGTGAAAATGCGGCCATCCGCGATGGCCCGCACGTCCGCCTCCTGCATGTTCCGTCCCTCGGCAACTGCCTTGATGAACTGACTGTGGACGTCGTCGATCACATCCTGAAGAATCTTCTTTTCCGGTTCTGACATGTCACGGAACGGAGACCCCACATCCTTGTACTCGCCCGCTTTCACCACCACCCCTCTTACCCCGATCTTCTCAAGGAGCTTCTCAATGTTGGCGAACTCCATCTTCACGCCGATGCTTCCGGTAAGGGTGCCGGGGTTGGCCACGATTTTGTCAGCCGCCGCGGCCACATAATATCCGCCGGACGCGGCGACCGTCCCCATGGAGGCAACGACCTTTTTCCCCGCTTTCCTTGCGTTCTTGACCGCATTATAGATTTCCTGGGACACGACCACGCCCCCGCCGGGGCTGTCGATCCGCAATACGATGGCCTTGATGGAGGAATCTTCGGCATACGCGTTCAGTTCTTCAACAGCATGCTCCGAGGTGATCAGCAGTCCCTCCAGCTTGACGAGCGCGATCTTGTCCGCCCCAACCACCTGCAGGGTCGACGATGTCCGCTTGTTCCCGGACAGCAGCGAGGCCAGGAACACTATACCGAAAAAAATCACTCCCAGCGCCACTGCGGACAATAAAACGATCAGGACTGGATTTTTTTTCATGCAGGATCAGCTCCGTTCCTTCAGAAGAGCGCCAATGGTGGTGTCGGGTTTCTCCTGCTGGCTCATGTAATCTTTAAGCGTCGTCCGATCACTGTCATTGTTCGCCGCTTTGTCCTTGTGAAGTGCCTTGACAGAAAGGGCGATCTTTCGTTCTCCCTTGTCAACCTTGATGACCCTGGCAGTCAACTCATCGCCTTCTTTGACCGCCGGAGCGTCCTTCATCATCTCCGAGCTCGGGATGAGTCCTTCGATCCCGTGTTCAAGTTCAACAAACGCGCCAAAGTCGGCTATTTTCGTCACCTTGACGGTTTCATCCTGGCCGATCTTGTATCGATCAAGGATCGCCTTGTCCCAGGGGTCCGGTGTCAGCTGCTTGAGCCCCAGAGAGATGCGTTCCTTTTGTTCGTCGATGGAAAGCACCACGGCCTTGGTCTTCTGTCCCTTTTTCAGCACTTCGGAAGGATGTTTGATATGCCTGGTCCAAGACAGGTCTGAGATATGGATAAGTCCATCGATGCCCTCTTCCAGTCCGATGAAGGCCCCGAAATCAGTGATGGTCTTGACCTTTCCCTCCACTTCAGTTCCCACGGGATAGCGTTCATTGATGCTGTGCCAGGGGTTGGCTTCGATCTGCTTCATCCCGAGCGAGATCCTTTTGCCGGCTGGGTCCACCGCAAGGACCTGCGTTTCCACGATATCACCGACGGCAACCACCTTCGAAGGATGCTTCACCCGTTGCGTCCAGGACATCTCGGATACATGGATCAGGCCTTCAACGCCGTGTTCCAGTTCAATGAAAGCCCCGTAGTCGGTGAGACTTACCACCTTTCCGCTGACCCGGCTGCCAACCGAATACTTCTGAGAGGCCGCAAGCCATGGGTCCTCTGTCTTCTGCTTGATGCCGAGCGAGACCTTCTGCTTCTCCCTGTCATACTTCAGGATAACCACATCCATCTTGTCGCCCACCTTCAGGATCTCTGACGGATGGCTGATCCTGCCCCAGGACATGTCGGTAATGTGCAGCAGGCCGTCAATGCCGCCTAGATCAACAAAGGCGCCGTATTCCGTGACATTTTTGATCGTGCCGTTCACCACCTGGCCCTCGACGAGCGTGGACAGCATTTCCGCCTTCTTCGCATTCAGATGCTGTTCAAGGATGGCCCTGCGGGAGAGCACGATATTGCCCCGTCCCGAGTTCATTTTGAGGATCTTCAGATCAAGGACCTGGCCGATCATCCTGTTCAGCTGATGCACGGGCTTGGTGTCGATCTGTGAGCCCGGCAGGAATGCCTCCACCCCCCCGATATCGACGGTCAAACCGCCCTTGATCACCGAGATGACCGTCCCTTTCACCGGGGCGCCGGTCTGATGCGCCCGGTTCAGATCGTCCCAGACCTGCAGCTTTTTCGCCTTCTCCCGTGAGAGCATCAGGTTGCCGTTCGCATCTTCCGCAGCCTCGAGCAGCACTTCAAGCTCGTCTCCGGGTTTGAGTGCCTTCAATTCCTCCGGCGTGAACTGTTCCACGGGAATGATGCCGTCGGATTTGTATCCAAGGTCCAGCATCACGAACCCGGACCGGACCTGCAATACCCGGCCCCGCACTACGGTCCCCGACTTGAAGCTTTTCAGCGACTGGTTGTAGAGCTGCTCGAAATCGTTCTGCTGGTTCTCTTCATCAGCAGTATTGTTCTCTTCCTGCTCGATGTCTCCATGACTCTCGTTCATTACAATACCTTACCTCCCGAAAATATATGATCGGTGGCTGCGACTGTCAACCGACCTTCCCGCTCTTTAATCTTTCCAGCACACTTTCCAGCACCCAGTCAGGCGTGGAAGCCCCGGCAGTGACTCCTACCCTGGTCGCGCCTGTCAGCCAGTCGGGCCGGATCTCATCAGCCACCTCGATATGGTAGGTTGGTTTTCCTTCCTGTTTGCATACCGAGACCAGCCTGCTCGTGTTGGCGCTGTTGCGTCCGCCCACCACCAGCATAACATCAACCTGCCCGGCAAGAACACGCGCGGCATCCTGGCGCTCTTTTGTCGAATGGCAAATAGTGTTAAAGACCTTTAATTCTTTGGAAAGACGCAATAACTTTAACACAATTTCCGAAAAATTGCTATACGATTGAGTTGTCTGTGCGACAACGCCAAGCCTGTTTTGAAACTCCTGGTTTTCCACATCCTCCGCCGTCTCCACTACAACAGCGTTGTCGCCGGCATAGCCGAGAATACTCTGCACCTCCGGATGCTTTTTCTCTCCGATGACGATCACCTGATAGCCGTCCTTCTGAAGCGATTCGGCATCGCGCTGCGCCTTGCTCACGAAGGGGCAGGTGAGATCAATGATCTGAAGCCCTTTGTCCCGGGCCTGTGCAAGCACCATCGGCGGCACCCCGTGTGATCGGATGATGATAAAATCCCCCGGGGTGAGCGATGAAAGGTCTCCAACCGTCTTCACGCCCGCCTCATGCAACCGTTCGACCTCCTGGGGATTATGGATCAACGGCCCAAGGCAATAAACCTTTCCGCTTCCCGCGGCCTTGAACGCGGTATTGATCGCCCGTTTCACGCCGAAGCAGAATCCCGCTTTGTCAGCCAAAAAAATTTCCATAACCGGTCATTTCACCTTCGTCAACTCAACCAGCATCCTGTCGACAACCTGGTCGATGCTCAGAAAACTCGAATCGATCAGGAGCGCATCATCAGCCTTCCTGAGCGGCGCGATTGCGCGCCCGCTGTCCTGGCGGTCACGGTCTCTGATTTCCTCAGTGATCCGCGCGAGATCGACGTCCATGCCCTTTTCCTTCAGCTCATGGTAACGGCGCTTCCCCCGTTCCTCCGCGCCCGCGTCCAGAAAAAACTTCCGATCGGCGCCGGGGAACACGACGGTACCGATATCCCTGCCGTCCATCACCACACCGCCGTTTTTGCCGAGTTCCCGTTGCAGCGTAAGAAGCCGTGCGCGGACCGCCGGCGATTTCGAAACAGCGGACGCCATCATCCCCATCTCGGGTGTACGGATCTCGCCGGTCACGTCGGTGCCGTCCACATAGAACCGCGGATCGCTGTTGTCTTTCTTAATCGTCACCTCGGTCCGCCTGCACAGGTCCGCAAGGGCATTCTCATCAGCCGGATCAAGCAACTCTTTCTGTGCTTTCCATCCAATGGAGCGGTACATTGCCCCCGTGTCAATATAGATGTAGCCAAGTTGCTTGGCCAGAATCCGGGCCACGGTGCTCTTGCCTGCGCCCGATGGCCCGTCAATTGCTATCACCAGACCTTTTTTTTTCATACCTGAATAAAATTAGGACAAGAGGGAAGGTTCTCCTGACTCCTGACTCCTGACTCCTGACTCCTGACTTATGACTTATGACTTATGACTTATGAATATGCCGCTTGCCTCAGCAGTCGCTCAAAACCGGGAAACGATGTTTCGATCCACCCCATATCCCGTACAACAGTATCACCTCTGGCCGCAAGCCCTGCCACGGCCACGGACATGGCTATTCGATGGTCGCCGTGGCTGTCACAGATGGCCCCGTTAAGCGAGTCTCTGCCAATGATCTCCATCCCGTCAGGAAGCTCTGTCACCGCTGCTCCCATTTTTCGAAGCTCCGCAGCAATGGTCGCTATGCGGTCGGACTCCTTCACCCGAAGTTCCGCGGCGTTCTTGATGATCGTTTTTCCATCCGCATAGGATGCGGCCACGGCCAGCACCGGTATCTCGTCTATGGCCCGGGGGATCATCTCTCCCCCGATCTGAACGCCATGAAGTTTCCGGTACCGTACCCGGATATCAGCCACCGGTTCACCTGCCTGCTCACGCTGATTCTCGAGCGTGATGTCGGCCCCCATCGCGATGAGGACGTCGATGATGCCGGTGCGCGTTGGGTTTACTCCCACGTTCTTTATCAGCAGGTGGGAGCCTGGGACAATGGAAGCAGCAACCATGAAGAACGCGGCCGACGATATGTCGGACGGGATGGCGATCGGCCCTTTGGCGCGTAAACGCTGCCGGCCTTGCATCGCCACTTTCGTCCCCTGCTCCCTTACCTCCACACCGAAGAACCGGAACATGCGCTCGGTGTGGTCACGGGACTTAGACGGTTCGATCACCGTGGTCTCGCCATCAGCGTACAGCCCTGCCAGAAGGACCGCAGACTTGACCTGAGCGCTTGCGACGGGACTTGCATGCTCGATGGCTCGAAGGGTCTTGCCCCCGCCCCTGATAGCGAGCGGCGCAAGTTTGCCGCCGGAGCGGCCGTCGATCTTCGCGCCCATCAGCCGGAGCGGCTCAACGATCCTGGCCATCGGCCGCTTCCTCAGGTACTGGTCACCGGTTAGAACGGAAAAAAAATCCTGCCCCGCGAGCAGACCCGCGAGAAGCCTCATGCCGGTGCCCGAATTGCCGAGATCAAGCGCGCTCGCAGGCTCGGAAAGACCATCGAGACCTCTGCCGTGCACGACGAGGCGTTCGGTCCCCAGGCCCTCGATAGCGATGCCCATTGCCTGCATTGCCTTCGCCGTGTTCTGTGTATCTTCACCGGTAAGAAAACCGGAGATATGCGTGTCGCCGTCGGCAATGGCCGCGAACAGCACAGAGCGGTGGGAGATCGATTTGTCTCCCGGCAAGGAAAGTTCGCCATGGATTCTACTCGACGGTTGTACACGGAGATCGGCCATGGCCTATCCCAGCCCCCTTCTCAGTCCGCTTGCTGTTTGGAACAACGCATCAAGTTTGTCCGCATCCCGGCGTTCGATCGCCTTCTTTATGCTGTTAAGCGCAGACTGATACTGTTCGATCATTTCAATGATATTTTCACCGTTCAACAGGCAGACATCCCTCCACATTTCCGGAGAACTCGCCGCGATCCTGGTGAAATCACGGAATCCGGCGCCCGAAAAGCTCATATAGTTCTCGGGACCTGCGTTGAATTCGGCGACCGTATTCACCATGGCAAATGCAGCCGTATGAGGGAGATGGCTCACCGCGGCAAAGATATGGTCGTGCGCATCGGCATCCATCAAGACCACGTTAGCGCCGGCAGCCGACCAAAGCGCTCTCATCACTTCAAGCGCCTGCGGGTCTGTTTTTACCGTCGGTGTCAGGATGCATTTCGCACCTCGAAACAGCGTCTCGGTCGCCTCTGCTACACCGTGCTTTTCCTTGCCCGCGATGGGATGGCCGGGAACATAGTGGACACCGGCGGGAAGCATGGCCTCGATCCGTTTGACCAGCGCCCCTTTGACACTGCCCACGTCGGTCAAAATTGCTCCCATTTTCATCCGGGGACCGATCTCGGCAACAATATGCTCGAATGCGCCGACCGGAGAAGCGAGGACCACCAGGTCCGCGTCTTTGACCGACTGCGACAAACCCTCGCTCACTCGGTCTATCACGCCGGCGCTGAGAGCCAGTTCGAGCGTCTCCCTGCCCCTGCCCGCGCCCGTTATTTCTTTCGACAGGCCCCTGCTCTTCAGTACCTTTGCCAGGGAACCGCCGATCAGGCCGACGCCGATGATGGTGACTTTATTGAAGAGTATTACCATGGATTATTTAAATGTAAACATCACGACACAGGTTGGTTGCGGAGCATAGTCGCAATAAGAGCGCGACTGCCGGTTCCGGCAGCGATCCTCCGAAAATCCAGGCGGCGCGGGCGAAGCGGAAGCGCCGCGAATACTGTTCATACCGCAGTCGGGAAAACCCGTCCTGAGCTCGTCGAAGGATCGATGTCACCTGCGCTCCTTGCGACGAAGCGAAGTAACTGACCTGCGTCGCGACAACCACTAGCAGGCTGCTGAAAAAGTGGCCTTTAACGTAAAACTCTCTATCTGGAGATCATTTTTTCTCAGAAGATGTAGCCTATGACCGACTTTATTGCTCATTCAACATCGCCTTTCGACCCCCTTTATCGGGGTTCCTCTGCTTTTTTGCTATGCAGCGGCCGCAGATCGCCGTTGGATATTTGCTATTCGCATCAGGTTATAGGCAGCTCCGACGAACCACGCCTGAAGATGGGTTCGATCTCTTCCTTTATACCGTGTTCGTCGGAAACCGCCGATGGTCTTGAGCCATCCAAAGATCTCTTCCACTCGCTTTCGGATCCTTTGGCTGATATTGTATCCTTCGTGCCGGGTGGTACGGCCATCGATTGCAGAACCGCCTCTGCGCTCGGTATTGGCTGCAACGTGTGGCGTGATCGTGCGGTCCCGCATCGCTTCTACAAAACCATGGGTATCATAGCCCTTGTCGGCTCCGATGGTACTGGGCTTTACTCGCTTCCGGGCCTGCCGACTAAGCATCTCCTTGGCCGCTTCCCGTTCCGCGTCTCCCGTTGCCGGGGTAACGGTGATGTCGATCAGCAGGCCGTTCCGGTTTTCCATCAGGGCATGGGCGCCGAAAGAGAGCTTGGCCTCCTTGCCCGTGCTCTTCTTCATCAAGCGAGACTCGGGATCAGTGGTAGAAGCATGAGTCTTGTTCGACCGTTTCTCGCCCCGGAAGTTAACTGTAGGATTCCCCGGGTCATCATCCGTCGTGGGGCGATCCGAAGGGTCTTCGTCCAGAGGACGGAAGCTCTTCAAGCTGGCGCAGGCCTCGATAAGGGTGCCGTCCACGGTAAAGTGATCATCAGAGAGCAACCCATCTTTCCGGGCGATGTTGACCACTCGGTCAAAGAACTTCACCGCTACCCGATGCTCCAGAAGCCGATCCCTGTTCTTCGTGAATGTCGTGGGATCGAAGGACGCATCCTCCAGGTTCATGTCCAGAAACCAGCGAAAGAGGATGTTGTAGTCCACCATCTCGCAAAACTGGGTCTCGGAACGAACCGAATACAGGGCGATCAGGAGTTGGGACTTGAGCAACCGCTCAGGCGGGATCGATGGCCGTCCCATCTTGCTGTACATCGAGTCAAAGATCGGCGAAAGATCGGAAAGAGCCGCATCCGCAAGGGATTTGATTGCCCGCAAAGGATGCTGGGCCGGGACCCGTTGCTCAGGAGAAAAGTAGCTAAACATCCCGCTCTGAATATCATTTTCACCGCGCATGTGGCCTCCTCATCGAATCAGAATGAACCACTATGCGTATTTATATCACAAATGAAGAGGACTTTTTCAGCAACCTGCTAGATCTCCCTCCCCACTGCCTTCGCGATCAGCCTCAGCTCATCCATCAACACCTTGAAACTTTTCGGTTTGAGGGATTGTTCCCCGTCGCAGAGCGCCTCTTCGGGATTGGAATGCACTTCGATGATGAGGCCGTCCGCTCCCGCGGCGAGGGCCGCCTTTGCCATGGGCGCTACCAGGTCCCACTTGCCAACGGCGTGGCTCGGGTCGACAATGACCGGCAGGTGCGTCATCTGCTTCAGCACGGGCACGGCGGAAAGATCGAGTGTGTTTCGCGTCGCCGTCTCGTAGGTGCGGATGCCGCGCTCGCACAGGATCACCTCATGATTGCCGCCGGCCATGATGTACTCGGCGGACATGAGCCATTCCTTGATCGTGGCGGAGATGCCCCGCTTCAGGAGCACCGGTTTCTTGCACATCCCCACTTCCTTGAGCAGCCTGAAGTTCTGCATGTTCCGGGCGCCGATCTGAAGCACGTCGGCATACCTGGCGATCAACCCGATGTCCCTGGGGTCCATCACCTCGGTGACGATGGGAAGTCCGGTACGCTCGCGCGCCTCGGCGAGATATCTGAGTCCCTCTTCTTCCAGCCCCTGAAAAGCGTACGGCGAGGTCCGCGGCTTGAACGCTCCGCCGCGAATGAATGTGGCGCCGGAGGTCTTGACCTCTTGTGCGATCTCGATGAGCAGCGTTTTATTCTCAACGGCGCAGGGGCCTGCCATGACGACGACCCGCTTGCCGCCGATCACCTGCCCGCCGACGCTGATGACCGTCTTCTCTCGCCGGAACTCCCAGCTTGCCAGCTTAAAAGGTTTCAGGATCGGCAGCACCTTCTCAACGCCGGGAATGGCCTCGAGCGGCATGCTCTGAAGGATCGCCTCGTCGCCGATAGCCCCGATGATCGTCCTTTCAGTGCCCTTTGAAACATGGGCCTGAAGGCCATGGTCCTTGATCTTTTTTATGATGTGATCTATCTGCTCAAGGGTCGCATCTGGTTTTACAACGATGATCATGGTGATCCTTTCTTGAAACAAATCCTCAGCACGAATATCCAGACTCTGAACAATGTCGAATTCCAAAGGACAAATCCTTCATTTTGATATTCGAAATTGCCTAGGATTTCATGCTTCGAGTTTGGAATTTACCCCTTAATGATCTTCTCCAACTCGCTCACGAACCGCTTGTTTTCTTCCGGCAGACCGATCGTGACGCGAAGCCTGTTGCCGCCCATGGGCCGGATGATCACGCCCTGTTTCAGGAGCGTGGAATAAAGCTCCCGGCCGTCGATCTCGGTCTCGAACATGATAAAATTGGCTTCAGTGGGGATGTACGATACGCCGAGCCGCTGGAAGGTCTGATACAGGATCTGCTTGCCTTCATTGTTGATCGCGATCGACTTCTCGACATGTTTCCGGTCGGCAAGTGCCGCCCGGGCGCCGATCTGAGCCAGCGAGTTCGTGTTGAATGGCTGCCGCACCTTGTTCATCAGCTCCGCGATCTCCGGGGTTGTGATTCCGTAGCCGATGCGAAGGCCGGCAAGACCATAGATCTTCGAAAATGTCCGCAGCGACAGAACGTTCTTTCCGGCCTTAAGGTGATCCAGAGAATCAGGATAATCAGCGTGCGTAACATATTCGAAGTACGCTTCATCAAGTACGACGATCACCCGCTCCGGCACACGGCCCATGAATCGGTCCATTTCCGCCTTCGTGTTCATGGTACCGGTAGGATTGTTCGGGTTGGCAATAAAAACAAGCCTGGTCTTCGACGTGATCCGCCCGGCCATGGCATCGAGGTCATGCCGCATGTCCTTACACGGAACGATGATGTTCGTCCCCCCCCCCGCCTGGGTGATCATCTTGTATACCACAAAGGACGGATCAGCCGAAATGATCTCGTCCCCGGGCTGTACGAACGTGCGCACCACGAGCTCAATGAGTTCATTCGAGCCGTTGCCCAGGATGATCTGGTTGAGGTCCACCCCGTACTTCCCGGCAAGCGACTGGGAAAGATAAAATCCGCTTCCGTCGGGATACCGGTTCAAACCTTCAACGGCTTTTTTGATCGCCGCGACAGCCTTTGGCGAGGGTCCGAGGGGGTTCTCGTTAGAAGCCAGTTTGATGCTGCCGCTGATCCCCAGCTCACGCTCCAGTTCCTCGATCGGCTTTCCCGGAACGTAGGGGGAGATGCTGCTGATGTTTTCTGAGACCGTTATCATAATGAAATCCTCACTCACTGTAATTTATTGAAGAGGCCTGCCCTGAGCCTGATAGAAGTGACGCAGACAATTCGGATTCGATCTTCTCCGCATTCCGCGATCAGAAATCCGCATTGCCAATTATCCGCTTTTCGGGTATGAACCCAGCACCTTCAGGAACATACAGTCCTGCCGCAGGCGCTCGATCGCTGCCGCGACCTTGGGGTCCTCGATGTGTCCTTCCATGTCAAGAAAAAACACATAGTCCCAGACCTTCCGTCCCGATGGCCGGGCATCCAGCCTGTTCAGATTGATGCCGCTTTCGGCAAAGGGCGCGAGCATGGCATAGAGCGCGCCCACCTTGTCCTTGATGGAGAACATGATCGAGGTCTTGTCGCGGCCTGTTTTCCCCGGAGATTTCGGGGCAATGACCAGGAACCGTGTGATATTGCTGGTGCTGTCCTCGATCTTTTTCCCCGCGATCTGAAGCCCATAAAGCACCGCCGCCATCTCGCTCGCGATCGCTCCAACCGTGGGGTCGTCCGAAGCCATTTCCGCTGCCCTGGCAGTGCTCGGCGCGTCCAGAATCGGCACGCCGGGCAGGTTTTTTTCGAGCCATTGCCTGCATTGCGCCGCCGCGGGCGCGATCGTATAGATCTTTTGAATGTCCTCGAGCTTGCCCGACTTGTTCAGGAGGTGCTGCGACACCTCAAGCAAGATCTCGGCCGCTATCTTGAGGTCCGAGTCGATGAACATGTCAAGGGTATAGATTACCGCTCCTGACGCGGAATTTTCAATAGGCACCACGCCGTAGTCCGCCCGGCCGCGTTCCACCTCATTGAACACGTCCCTGATGCTCTCCACCGGCACGTACTGCGCAGCAAGACCGAACTGCTGCATTCCGGCCATGTGCGTGAACGTAGCCCGGGGGCCAAGATATGCCACCTTAAGCGGACGTTCGAGCGACAGGGATGAAGAAAGGATCTCGCGATATACCGCCCGCAGGGTGTCCTGCGGGAACGGCCCTTTGTTGCGTGCAGAGAGGCGTTCGAGGATCTCCTGCTCCCGTGAGGGAGAATGGAAATCGAGCTTCTCGGCTTTTTTGATATCACCGACCTCGATGACATACCGGGCGCGCTCATTGAGCATATCGACCAGCTTTTCGTCGATCTCGTCGATCTTCTTACGGAGGTCATGTATTTTCTGTTTTGACATAGGTGTAAAAACCTGCCTGACGGGGATTGCGAATTATAGTTTATTTTTTAAGTAGTTGCAAGGACTTTTTGGAGCAGGGGCTCGTGCGATGTTTCATCATTTACTTTTATGCCATTTTGAGGAATAATGAAATTCTGGAAATCCATGATGGATATTACACTCTTAAACGATATCAAATTCAACTGCGACGTCTCTGACGCGCAGTTTTGGGGATATTTCTCGGTCTGCGGACTTCTGATGCGGTATCGCGACCTCTATCGGTCCGAGAAAGGGCTGAAACCCTGGGCTGATATCCAACGTGAAGAGATCATGTCTTGGATCTCCGGCAAGGAATCGCGCTGGCCGGAACTGGAGGAGAAGGGTTTCCGGGACTTGACGATCGGTGGGAATACTTATGTGCCCTTCGATGTCGTCGGAATCAATCATGCGCTAAAAGATCAAGAGCTCATTTACGGCGCCGGCTACGGCATGTATATGAAACCCACCTTCTTTCTTGCGGAACTCCGTTCCCTTTGTGAGGTCTCCGATCTGACCGTGTTCACCTCGGGAGCCGAATTCGTCCGGGACCTCTTTACCGCGCCCGGCATGCTTCAGGAAAAAAGCATCTACCTGCGGCTTGAGCCGCTCACGATGCTGCTCCTGTATAAGAACTCTGAACAGAACGCGAGGGGCTCGGCACTTGATGATGCCTTTGCGCAGTACGGCTTGCAACACCGGCAGATCCCCGATGAGACATTCGAAAAAAAGCTTGGGGAGATGGCGGAACGGTATTCTGAAATACTGCTCTGTCATGAGATCGCGGAGGCGCGTGAAGAAGTACCGGATTGGAAAGAACTTCTTTCCCGGGCAGGAGACCGGAAAGTGGAGCTTTATTTGCGAGCAATCAAAGATCTGATCGCCGACACCTCTGGCCACGGCCCTTACAAAAGGATCGTCGACACGGAAGACCGAGGTGCGCTCAGCCTTACGATAGCGCTCATGGAGGGATATCGGAGGGTCATCTACCCGGAGATGCAAAAGGCGTACAATGAATTTTCCCGGAACAGGGATTGGTCGGTAATCGAACGATCACGTCGGGCCGGATACGAACGCTTCCGATCGCAAAGAGATGCCGTAGTGGATCTTTATCATGTCAGCGGTGGGAAAGATGATTTTACACGGAAGATCAGGGAACTTATTGAGACCACCTGACGCGGACAAGCCGGAACTAAGCAAGGAATTTTAGTACAAGTTTAAGTGTTTGTTTTATTATTTTATCCATTGTAACTGAGCAAAAAGCAATCTGTTGTTTTACATCACCCACTGCTCACGTCTTCAGCTTTTCAGCCTCTACCCAGGCATCGATCGCGCCCGGTTCCATCGGCACTGAGATCAGGAACCCCTGCCCGAACTGGCATTGCATATTCTGCATGTTCACCAACTGGTGGTTCATTTCCACTCCTTCAGCGATCACGTCAAAATGCATGCCTGCAGCCAGTGAGAGGATCGACTGAATGATCTCCTTGTTCTTGCCGTCCGCGGAGAGCTTGTTGATGAACGTCCGGTCGATTTTGATGGCGTCGATCGGGAAACGGTGCAGATAGCTGAGCGAGGAATAGCCGGTTCCAAAATCATCGATGTGGATCTGGACGCCCATGCTTCTCAACTGCTTCATCGTCTCTATCGCGGTATCGACGTTCTCCATGATCATGCTCTCCGTTAACTCGAGCGCCAGGGTGTGCGCATCGATCCTGGTCTCTGTGATGATGGCCGATATCTTGTCTGCGAGGTCGCGTTGCGTGAATTGTTTGCCCGAAATATTGACGCTCATCTTGAGGGGGGGCTGCTTGGGATACCGGTCCTGGAGCACTCGCAGTTCGCGGCAGGACTCCCGGAGTATCCACTCTCCGATAGTGTTGATCAGACCGTTTTCCTCCGCCATGGGGATGAATTCCAGCGGATAGATAAGACCCCGCGTGGGATGGCTCCACCGAACAAGGGCCTCGAACGCGATCAACTGGTGTGTCTTCAGGTCGATTATGGGTTGATAGAAAAGGATGAACTCCTTGTGGTCCAGCGCCCCGCGCATATCGGCCTCGAGCTGCAGCCGGTCCAGAATATTCGCATGCATCTGGGGGTCAAAGATCTCATGGCACGCGCTGCCCCTCGACTTTGCCTGGTACATGGCGATATCGGCATCGCGCAGGACCTGTTCGGGCCGCTCATAGAGCTCGGAACTCATGGCGATCCCGATGCTCACGGAAGAGAACACCTCGTGTCCCTTGACCATAAGAGGCGCCGACAGTTTATGATGGACACGTTCGGCCACCTCAACGGCGTCTTTCACTTCTTTGATATCATGCAGGAGCACGGCGAACTCGTCTCCGCCAAGGCGCGCGACCGTGTCTCCCGGACGGAGGCATTCTGACAATTTCTGTCCCATGACGACAAGGATCTGGTCGCCCACTGTGTGGCCGAGGCTGTCATTGACAATCTTAAAGCGGTCCATGTCGAGGAAAAGTACTGCGTAGACCTCGTTGGGGCGTCGCTTCGACACGGTGATGATATGTTGAAGCCTGTCCATGAAGAGGGCCCGGTTCGGCAGACCCGTCAACGCGTCGTGAAAAGCATTGTATACCAACTGATCGTCCACTGTTTTTTTCGACGTGATATCAGTTTGGGAGCCGGCCATCCGATACGCACGGCCATCATGGTCCCTTATTGCCAGCCCCCGGTTGAGCACCCAGCGGTACATCCCGTCCTTGTGCATGATCCGGTACTCGCTTTCAAAATGCTCGCTTCGTCCGCTGATGTGGGCGGCAATCTTGGTTTCGACTTCACCGCGATCGTCGGGATGGACCCTGCGAAACCATTCTTCCGGATAGCCGCTGATATTCTTCTCATCGTACCCGAGCATCGATTTCCACCGGAAGGAGTAATAGACCAGGTTGGACCGCAGATCCCAGTCCCACAGCCCGTCGTTCGCGCCGCGGGCAGCCAGAGCATACCGTTCTTCGCTTTCGCGGAGCGCCTCCTCAGCCCGCTTCCGTTCCGTGATGTCCTGCGTGTACTCAATAACGTGTGATACCACACCCTCATTGTCAACGATTGGATAGGTATGTATCGCGACCCAGGTTTTTGTCCCGTCCAGAGAATGCACCTCTTTTTCCTTGGCGCAGGAGTTTGCTGAAAGAGACGTTTTTTGTACAATACAGTCATTACAGGGGCTGCTCCTCTTCAGCAGGGCATCGAAGCATCTTTCCCCGATCAGATCATCGAGCTTTGTGTATTTCAAATGCGCATAGGCCTCGTTCGCCCTGATGATCTTGTAGTCGCGGTCAATGATGCAAAAAGGGTCCTGGATGCTGTCGAAGATGGTATTGAGAAAAGTCTCGGACTTCTTCAAGGCCTCCTCTGTTTGCTTGCGCTCCTTGATCTCCTCCTCAAGCTTATTGATTGGTTTGGTTAACTCCCGGGTCAGGATCACGACGGCTGCGATGACAAGTACAATGGTCAGGACCCAGACGAGACTAACGAGCGTGTCATTGGTACTCCCCTGGTATGTGGTGGCAAACACCCCCCCCAGAACGGAGAACAAAAACACAGTGAGCAGGGATAAAATGATATTCCTCTTCATAGATTAACCCCCTTCGCCCGCATTCAATGCCGTGACCCATACCAATACTTGTAATATTTATAACCCATTATGAGCAAATAGTCAACAATTATTTTTATTAACCATTTTTTGTTGTAATTAATCCCATGGCTCGGAGGTGGGGTCATAGAGGCGCGATATTGCTCTTGTCGCACTGCCCGTATTCACGACCCTATACTGACAACTATCAGTAAAAGATTTAATGAGCATCTGTGGATTTCGTATAAAGAAGACCTTCAAAAAGGGATATGAGGGGTCTTGTGTTAGTCGGTCGCGTGGGCGCCGATTTGCTCGAGCATGGCAACCAGCTTGCTCCAGTTGAAGGTCTGGAGGTTCAGGATCTGGGAACGAATGAGTTTGATCGCCCGAGAAAGGTCCCCTTCCCTCTTCATGTTATAGAATGGCAGCACCGCGGCGAACGCCCGGTCCGTATAGTCGGCGATGGGAACGAGCACGTCGTCCCGCCTCGTATAATAAGGGTCTTCCCCTGGTGCGCAGGGCGTGGTAAATACGTTGAATTGCCGGCACCCGATGGGCCTGAAAGGATGAATGGAGCAGGACCCCTCGATCAGAAACGGGCACGCGGAATCCGCCGTGTGGGCCGAGAGACGGCTTTTCAGCGCATCCCGTGTGGTCGCAGGCAATTTTTCAGAGACATACCAGTAGATGCCGACCAGTTCGTGGGGATAGAGGGGCAGATCTTTTTGATGCTCACAGCAATTGCCGCATCCTTTGCCGCAGGCGAGTTTCTTCTTTTGTTTTTTTTCAGCATCCCGCAGTGCAACTGATATCCCCGTGTCCGCAAGAGCGTACGCGTCTAACAGCATCGGCAGCCATGGGAGACGCTTTTCTTCCTCCGGAAAATGCAACCGCCGTGAAAGGCCGCCCCTGGTCTTATTTGTTTTTTTCATTCCGACCTCCGCATTTCCGCCTCCGAACCTCTTACCCGACCTTCAGTATCTCCGGGTTCGTATGAGGAATGAATACCGCGCCCAGGTACTCCTTCATGAACTCCGGGTCATCCTGCATGGGTTTGTAGGTGATCTTTTCCACGATGGCATCTATCGCCTGCACCAGTTCGGCGTCCAGAAGCATCATACGCGCGCCGGCAAGGGACGAGTTCCCCTGAGACTTCACGATCTCCGCAGGCCACTGAGGAAGCATGCCGATGCCTGCGGCCTTCTTCGCATCGATGCCGGTCCCGAGCGCGCCGGACACATAGACGTTTTTGATGTCGCCGAACGAAATGCCCACGGAGCGGACAAGCACAAGAAGCAGCGTGAACATGGCTGCCTTGGATCTCATGAAACTCTGGATCTCGTTCTGGGTGATGGTGAGAGCATCCTGTTTGTCACAGGCGATTGAGAAGGCTTTTTCGCCGTCAATGATGCTCACGCGTTCCCCCTCGACAAGGGACCCGCTCGGGTCGACAATCCCCGACCGATAGAGCTCATAGAGAAGGCTAACCATGCCCGATCCGCAGATCCCCTGGGGCGGTGCCTGGTCAAAGGTCTTGCAGGAGACACTCCTGTCACTGATCTCGACATCAAAGACGATCCCCGTGTCAGCCCGTTTCCCGATCTTCGATATCCCCTCTTCGAGCGCCGGACCGGCGGCACCGGCCCCCACGATCATCCAGTCCCTGTTCCCGATCACGATCTCGGCATTTGTGCCTACGTCGATCAGCATCGAGGTCTCGTCGGACCGGGCCATGCCTGAAGCCAGAATACCGGCAGTAATGTCGCCGCCGACATAGCTCCCTGCGTTCGGGAACACGTACACGATGGCCTCCGGGTTAAGCGCGATGTCCAGCTCCGCTGCGCGGAAGAACCCCGGTGTACGCACTACGGGAGCGAACGGTTCAACCGGTATCGTGGAGATATCTAGGCCCAGAAAAAAATGGGTCATGACCGTATTGCCGGCCACGGTCATGGCATGAATATCCTGGGCCGAGACCCGCGCTTCCCGGCAAAGATCAATGATCAGTCCATTGATCCCGTTCACAAGCATCCGATAAACCTCTTCGCCGTTGCCCGACATGGTATGGTGCATGCGCGTCATGATGTCGCTGCCAAATACGGTCTGCGGGTTCTCCCTGCTTTTCGTCAGAACATCCTTTTGCGAGACATTGTCGAACAGCAGGGCAACCAGGTTCGTGGTCCCGAGGTCGAGGGCAATGGAATAAGAGTTCTCCTTTTCGATCTCGATCAGGAGGTATCCATCCCCGGTCCGCCCCACGATACAGGGGAATGCGGACTGTTCCTTAATGACAGGGGGGAGCCTTCTTAAAATCGACAACGGAATAGTAAGAGGCCTGAGCCCCAGCGCATCGGTGATCCGCTGGTCGTGGGCACGGCGGTCGTCATCGGAAGCGCGTGGCGGATGTATGGTCTTCTTGAAAATCAGTGAGGTCATTGCTTCCTTCGCTTATCAGAATAATACGGCAGCTGTTTATGAATAGCACACTCGGGAGAAGGCTGTCAATTGAATGTTTTCACGGCACGAGGAACGCTTCAATTGTTTGCGAATTCACGGGAAATGCAGTATACTGGAGCCGAGATAACGTACCGGTAACAATAACTAAAAACGCGGGGAGGGACCGAAAAACATGTATACAAGCGGGAACATCACCCGAAACACAATCGCCATCGTCCTCGCCGGCGGAAAAGGCGAGCGTCTCAGTCCCATCACGATCGGAAGGCCGAAGCCCGCGGTCCCCTTTGGGGGAAAATACAAGATCATCGACTTTGTTCTGAGCAATATGTTCAACTCCGGAATCCGGCAGGTCTACATCCTGACGCAATATCATGCCTACTCTCTGAGCAAGCACATCAAGGACTCCTGGGACAAGTGGACCGGCCTGGGTGAGTTCTACGATACGATATCTCCGGAAATGACGAATATCAGCGAGCAGTGGTACAAGGGCACGGCCGATGCCATCTACCAGAACCTGCGGTTCATCGAAGCATCGGGAGCCGAGTATGTGGTCATCTTCGGCGGGGACCATATCTACAAGATGGATATCTCGCAGATGATGGCCTATCATCGCATGAACAAGGCGGACGTCACCATTGCGGCGCTGGAAGTGACCTCCAGAGAGGCAAGGCAGTTCGGGATCCTGAGAGTGAACGACGACCTGCAGGTCACCTCGTTCCAGGAAAAACCGAAAGACCCGCCCTTGATACCGGGAAAGCGCACCTGCTTCGCGTCCATGGGAAATTATATCTTCTGTACGAAAAAGCTGGTTGACCTCCTCCAGCAGGGCAAGCGAAGACATGAAGACCTCGATTTCGGGCGACATGTGATCCCCATGATGATTGAACAGGGGGACAAGGTATTTGCCTACAGCTTTTTTGACAACAGCATCCCCGGTATGGAGCCGAACGAACGGGGCTATTGGAAGGACGTGGGCACCCTCGATTCGTACTATGATGCGAACATGGACCTTATCCACGTCAGCCCCCAGTTAAACCTCTACAACTACAGCTGGCCCATTCTGACCAACCAGGGCAACCTACCGCCGGCCAAGACCGTGTTCGATGATGACGGCCGCCGGGGGCAGAACCTCGATTCACTCGTCTGCGGAGGCTGCATCACGAGCGGGGCTACCGTGCGTCGTTCCATCCTCGGACCCTCGTGCAAGGTGCACAGCTATGCCCTGGTCGAGGACTCGATCCTCTTCGAGAACGTGCAGATCGGAAGGAATGCAAAGATCAGAAAGGCCATTATCGACGATGGCATCATCATACCTGAGGGGATGGAGATCGGCTTCGACCACGAAGAGGACCGGATGCGGGGGTGCATCGTCACGGAGTCGGGCATCGTGGTGGTTACAAAGTAAAACAGGAGGCCGGCATGAAGACAATGAAGAACCTGCCGATGCTCTTATTTCTTTGCATGCTGTTGTTCGGCACGCCGTTATTGGGATGCAAGGACCGGCAGTCCTCCGGTTTGCAAAAGAACCGTGCTCCGGTGACCCTCTGCCAGGGCGGGGTGCTGACGATCCTGCCTCTTATCGCGCAGCAACAGGGATTCGATAAACAGGAAGGCCTCGTGATAACACTCAATCTCAAGAAAGACGGCAAGCTTGCCATGGACGCCCTCGTCGCAGGCGAGTGTGACTTTTCCTCGACCGGTGAGCCTCCCATCGTTAGCCGGAGTTTCGACCATGACGATTTTGTCATCCTCGCTTCATTGGTGTCATCCGAGAACGCCACCAAGATCATCGCACGGAGAGACCGGGGAATAAGAACGGCTGCAGATCTCAAGGGACGGAGGGTCGGAGTCCGCAAGAACACCATTTCCCACTTCTTTTTTGACATGTACCTGAGAAAGAACGGCATCGCTGCCCGCGAAGTGACGATGCGTTTTTTTGAGCCAAAAGGCATGCCGGAGGCCCTCGCCCGAGGCGAGATCGATGCCTACTCCGGTTCCGATGCGTACATCCTCTCGGGCGAAAAACTTCTGGGACGGAACGCCGTCATTCTCAGCGAGCCGGGGCTCTGCTACAACGCCAATTACCTGCTTGCAATGAAGACCACCGTGGACGGCAATCCCGACATCGTCCGCCGGCTGCTGTCCGCTCTGCTCCGCGCTGAGCGTTTCACTGCTGAAAACCCCGCCAAGACGAGGGAGCTTGTCATCAAGTTTGCCAATGGGACCGATGAGGATTTGGAATCTATCATGAAAGATTCACGGTTTGCCGTAAGGCTGCCCCAACCGGTCCTGATCGCCCTCGGGGACCATGCCCGCTGGATGATCGAAAACCGTCTGACATCCCGGACCTTAATTCCAAATTATTTGACCTTTATTCGCCGGGAGTTTCTTCAGACTCTCAAGCCTGACGCCGTAACCATGTAAAGCGAGTTCGAGACACGTATGAAAATCAGAGAAAAACTGGTCATCATCGCGGTACTTCCCATCGTATTGGTGCTGAATCTCGGTGTGATCCAGTACCGGAATTCCGTTGTCATCGCCCGGCTGAACGAGAAAGCACGGATCGCCGACGATCTCTTCAAAAAACTGTCAACGCTCGACCGGCTGACGCTCGAGCACAACATTTATAATGAGGAACGCATCAGCATTCAGTGGATGGAACGCCACGACGACATCGGAAAACAGCTTGAGACCGCGACGCCCCTGTTCAACGACAAAAATGAGCAGAACATCCTTGACCGGGTAAAGGGGGGGCACAGAACGCTCGGGTACCTTTTCGGCCAGCTTGGCGCTCACCGTGTCAATGATGGAGAAAAAGGCACGAGATCGAAGCAGTTTGCCAATCGCATCACGAGCCGACTCCTCCAGGAGATGGAGGTCATCATGTCCGAGGTGGAACGTTTGCACTCGATCAACCACGATTCCGCAGTTGAATACGCGCAGCGGCAGAACCGGCTCTTTATCGTGTTTCTTGTCGCCCTTGCCCTGGCCGTTCCCTTGACGGCTTTTTTTGTAATACGGGCTTTTTCCCGGTCGCTTACGGCCCTGGAAACGGGTATGCAGGCCGTTGCCGCGGGAAACCTCGGGTACCGGATCAATTCGACCTCCCGTGATGAGGTCGGCGACGTGTCCCGCGCCTTCGACACCATGGCGGAGCAGCGGCTCAGGGCGGAAGAGGCACGGCAGGAATCCGAACGAATACTCGTCCACCAGTCCAGGCTGGCTGCCATGGGCGAGATGATCGGCGCCATCGCTCACCAATGGCGACAGCCGTTGAACGCCGTCAATGCCATTATCCAGGACCTGAAGGACGCCTACGAATACGGCGTCCTCGACCGCAATTACCTTGATCGTTCGGTAAAGAACTCCATGCAGCAGATCCAGTTCATGTCGAAAACCATCGACGATTTCCGGAACTTTTTCCGGCCCGACAAGACAAAAAAGACGTTTGATGCCAAACAGGCCGCCGGCGAAGTGTTGGCCATGGTTTCTTCCCAGCTTACGACTCTCGGCATATCGTACCGTATCACGTGCCAGGTCCATAACCGGACATTCGAGGACTTCACCTCTTCCGTCGTTCCCTGCGGAGAGATGGCGATACTCGGCTTCGAGAATGAGATGAAGCAGGTATTCCTGAATCTGGTCAACAACGCGAAGGATGCGATTTTGGATTGCCGGGCGCATGGCCTGATGGGCCCGGGGGTGAAGGGACTGATCACCTTTGACTTCGAGCATCCCGGGGAGCGGGTCGTGATCAAGGTGACGGACAACGGCGGCGGCATCCCTGCCGATATCCGTACCCGGATCTTTGAACCCTATTTCTCGACTAAGGAACCGGGTCGTGGTACAGGGATAGGGTTGTATATGTCGAAGGTGATCATTGAAAATAATATGGGCGGCCTGCTGACTGCCCGTAACGTTGACGGCGGTGCCGAGTTCAGGATCGAGGTGTAAGATGGAGCTTGCGGCTAAACTCGAAGTGGCGGTGCTGTATGTAGAGGATGAAGCGTTGACCAGGTCCGCGGTGAGCGCGCCGCTCGCCAGAAGAGTGCAGACCCTTCTGCTGGCGGAAAATGGAAGACAGGGACTCGAGCTCTTTCGTCTGCACCGGCCCGAAATCGTCTTGACCGACATCAGGATGCCGGTCATGGACGGGCTCTCGATGGTCCGTGAGATAAAGGCGCTGGATGATAAAGTACAGATCATCATAACCACGGCCCATAACGATACGCAATATTTTCTGGATGCCATTGACATCGGTATCGACCGATATGTGCTCAAGCCCATAGACCACGAAAAGCTCTTCTCAGGCCTGGAGAAGTGCGCCGCTGCGGTCAACAGTGAGAAAGCGAAGCAGAGGTTCCAGGAGGAGCGCGATAAACTTATTGCAAGACTGCAAGAGGCCTTGTCCACGATCAAGACCCTGCATGGTATACTGCCCATCTGCTCTTCCTGCAAAAAGATCCGCGATGATAAAGGCTCATGGACGAGGATAGAGGCCTATATCAGCGAACACACGGACGTAGAGTTCAGCCACGGAATCTGTTCAGAATGTACCGAGAAATTATACCCTGATTACTTTAAACGGAAAAAGAATATGTCCGGAAAATAACCGGGCAATGACCGGATTTTTATTCAGGAAATTATCAGATACTGGGTGAGAAAGAAAAAATGGTTACATATGAAAACGGTGATCCTGCGGGCATTGTAGGGGTCATCAGGGACATGACCGAGCGCAAGCAGGCGGGGGATACGCTTCGGCGCAGTGAGGAAATGACCCTTGTGCTTAACGTTTATAATCCATTCCAGCAACGTGCTTCTGCGAGAAAGCGGAAAACGCGCGGGGTTGGTACAGATCAACGGCTTTACTTCTTGAACACCACCATACCCAGCGGCGGGATGGTGATCAACAGCGAATGGCCCCTGTGGTGGCACGGTTCCGCCGCAGCCTCAAGTCCGCCGAAATTCCCGAAACCGTTCCCGCCGTACTCGCCTGCATCGCTGTTCAACACCTCTCTCCAGAACCCCCCTTCGGGAACGCCGATCCGGTAGCCAACGCGCGGCACCGGCGTGAAGTTGAATACCACGAGGATCCGGTCGCCGACCGACCTTCCTTTTCTCAGATAACTTATGACGCTCGCCTCCTGATCGCTGAAATCGACCCATTCGAACCCCGAGTTCTCGAAATCGAGCTCGTACAGCGCGGGTTCATTTCGATACAGGTGATTCAGATCCCTGACCCATTTCCAAACGCCGTAATGCGACTGATACTGCAGGAGATGCCATTCGATGCTCTGCTCATGATTCCACTCGGCCCATTGGCCTATCTCGTTGCCCATGAAGAGAAGCTTCTTGCCCGGATGGGTATAGAGGTAGCCGAAGAGAAGCCGCAAGTTCGCCATTTTCTGCAGACCGCTTCCCGGCATCTTGCCCGCGAGGGCGCCCTTTCCGTGTACCACCTCGTCATGCGACAGGGGAAGCATGAAGTTCTCAAAAAAAGCGTACCAGATGCTGAAGGTGATGTCGTTGTGGTGGTACTTGCGGAAGACCGGGTCCACGGAAAAATAATCGAGTGTGTCGTGCATCCATCCCATATTCCACTTCATACCGAAGCCCAGCCCGCCGACGTGAATAGGCCGCGAGACCATGGGCCAGGAAGTCGACTCCTCGGCGATCGTCTGAACATCGGGGAAGGCGCGGTACACCTCTCGGTTCAGGCTCCTGAGAAAATCTATGGCATCAAGGTTCTCCCTGCCGCCGAACTGGTTTGGGATCCACTCCCCGTCCTTGCGGGCATAATCGAGGTAGAGCATGGACGCCACGGCATCGATCCGGAGACCGTCGGCGTGGTATTTATCAAGCCAGAAAAGCGCGCTGCTGATCAGGAAGTTCCGCACCTCGTACCGGCCGTGGTTAAAGATGTAGCTCTTCCATTCGGGGTGAAAGCCCTTCCTCGGGTCCTCGTGTTCATACAGGTGCGTGCCGTCGAAATACACAAGACCGTGCGCATCATCGGGGAAGTGCGACGGTACCCAGTCAAGTACCACGCCGATCCCCTCCTGGTGCAGCCGATCGATCAGGTACATAAAGTCCTGAGGCGTGCCGTAGCGGCTTGTGGGCGCAAAGTAGCCCGTGACCTGGTATCCCCAGGAGCCGTAAAAAGGGTGCTCCATCACGGGCATGAACTCTACGTGCGTGAATCCCATGTCATTGAGATACTCCGGAAGATAATCGGCCAGCTCCCGGTAGGTGAGCGAACGGTTGTTCTCCTCCGGCACCCTGCGCCATGAACCCATGTGGAGTTCATAGACTGACCACGGGGCATTGAGGGAGTTCTTCGCATGCCGGTCCTTCATCCATGTCGTATCACCCCAAACATTCGCGAGGTCCCAGACCATCGAGGATGTTCGGGGCGGCGTCTCCCATGATATTGCAAAGGGATCGCCCTTGTCGGCCTTGTGCCGGTCATGCAGGGAAATTATATGATACTTGTACAGCGAACCACTCAACACGCCGGGTATGAACCCTTCCCAGATTCCCGACCCATCGTGGCGGACCGCAAGAGGATGGCTGTCGTTGTTCCATGCATTGAAATCTCCGATCACCGAGACCTTGGCCGCGTTCGGAGCCCATACTGCAAAGAGCGTTCCTTTTGCGCCGTCGATGGTCATGAGGTGGGAACCGAGCTTTTCGTAAAGGCCGAAATGGTTCCCTTCCTTAAAAAGATAGATGTCGTGGTCCGTAAGCAGGCTCACTCCAAGGATCACACGGTCCTTCTTTTTAACCCTGTTACCGCTCATATCGCATCCTCCGATTATTCCGGTGAAAAGTATAGCATAGAAGGCAGTTTGGTAGCCATTCTTTTCCGCTTGCGAGACCCGGGAATCGACCTCGTTAGGGGATTTGACACTCAATATACTTTATGCTACGTTTAAATCAGAGACACACAAATGCCGAATACAGTGCGGTGGAGGCCACCTATGAAAATTCCTTTACAGATCACCTTTCGAAACATGCCGCATTCCGATGCCATTGAGGCAAAAATCAATGAGAAGGCAGCCAAACTGGACAGATATTACGACAGGATCATGAGCTGCCGGGTCGTGGTCGAGGAATCACAGCGCCGGCAGCATCAGGGCAAAATTTTCAGCGTTCATATCGACATTACGGCACCTGGCAAGGAGCTGGCGGTAACCCGCGAAGAGAATGAAGATCCCTATGTCGCCGTCCGTGATGCCTTCAACACCGCCGCCAGATGGCTTGAGGAGCATGCCCGTCGGAAGCGCGGTGAGGTGAAGACCCATGAGGCGCCGCCGGCTGGCCTCATCATCAGGATCATCCCCGACCAGTCGTATGGCTTCATCATCACGCCCGATCATCGTGAGATCTATTTTCACCGCAACAGTGTTCTCAATGATGACTTCAGCCATTTGAAATTAGGGGTTGCAGTGACGTTCATCGAGGAGCAGGGGAAAGAAGGTCCGCAGGCGGCGCGCGTGGCGATCATCAGATGATATGAATACTTTCTGGCCCGGACGACCTGACAGCAGCACTCTCAATTTCATGCCCCGACGGCATTACAATTTCTCCTGCTGCAATAAGTAGGAAAAGTGAACGCACACTTTACTCCTGATGTGATTTCCCTATCAAGACAGAGCCCTTTGAATGGGTAAGGATATTCCTTGATACGCTTCCCAGCATTCCTTTGATTCCTCTAAATCCCCTGCTGCCCACAGCCACGAGGTCAGCCTGCATCGTATCCGCGATTTTCAGTATTTCCGTTGAAGGATCTCCCACCTTTGAAAAGGCCTGGATCTTTTTGAATCGTTTCCGTAAATCAGCTCTGGCTTGTTCTATTATTCTCTCCGATTTCGATAATTCAATTGTTCTGGCATCGGCCACGACCTCCTTGATCCGTTCATTTATTTCAAGCACGAACCGCTCAGGGATGTCGGCGAAGCTCGACGCAACGATATTCACTATGGTTACTTCTGCATCGTCGGGGAAAGGAATGGATGTCAAGAACTCTCCCGCAACCCGTGAAGTGTCGGAGCCGTCAGTGGCAAAAAGGATCTTCATCGAACGAGATGGTGCGCCTGAAGCCGGTTTAACGACCATCACCGGTTGCGATGCCTTGATCGCAACCAGCCTCGTGACGCTTCCGATCAAAGCCGATGCGATCCCTTTTATTCCCCTGGCCCCCATAACGATAAGGTCCGCGCCCGAAGATTTGGCCGCATCGATGATGCATTGTTCGGGTGTGCATCGGACCGGTAAACTTTCCTCGATCTCAACGCTGATGCTTGCCTTAACCGGTTTGAGAACAGCCACCGCTGAATCAAGGATCCGGGGTGCGATCTCTGCTTTTATTGCCCTGAGCGTACTGCAATGAAACTCACCATCTTCTTGAAAAGGGATCTCGTAGATAGCATGAAAAACGGTTATTGCGTCTTCCCGCGACCACTGAAGACGGGTGAGGAATTCAGCCGCATGTTCCGAATATTCGGAGCCATCTGTTGCCAACAATATTTTCATATCGCCTCTCCTCCCTCATTGAATATCCCTGTGCTTCAGACTTTTCTTGCTCCCTGAGCATGGAACGAAAGCTTCACTTCGGGCAGAGTATTCTCCTTTTTTGTCGATACTGTTATAATAGCATATTTCATCCGGGAGGGTATTCCAATGCCCGGCTTTTACGAAATGGAAGATATGCGGATAGCCGCCTGTTGTATGGAGAGCCTGGAAGACTGTCTCGCCACGGGACGACAATTATATATCGCGGTGTCAGGGCGCGAGTTTGTCCCTCGGGACCATAGCGCTTCGGCCGGTGAATACCCCTGCTTCCCCAAATCGGGTTCTCGTCCCTTTTTCATCTGATTATTCTTTTTCCCGATCGATTACCATCATCCGGATCCGGATAATTGAGCAGGGTTATGATATAGGTCATAGCAAACCCCGGACTTTTACCATAGAATATTATCGAATAGATATAGATGAAATAAAAAAGGAGGTGTATTATGATGTTAAAAGAACTGGATGTGACGACGATCGTGCCCCGCGACAGGCATCCCCTTATCTTCAGGACCTTCGACGAGCTCGAGAAGGACGCGGCATTCCTTCTCGTTAATGACCATGACCCCAAGCCGCTTTACTATTCATTTCTGCATGAGCGGGAAGGGCTCTTCGGATGGGAGTACCTGGAACCGGGACCGATAACCTGGAAGGTCAGGATCTCAAAAAAATGATCCTGAATTACGGGATTTTTTTCCGGAGCCAATTCACCGATGAAAGGGCAAATACGACGTGACCTTGAACATTGATTACGGTTTATGTGTTGGTTGCGGGGCTTGCGCCGAAATGTATCCAATGCTCTTCACGATCAGGGACGACAAGGCATGGATCATTGACTATACGATGTTCCGTTTCGCGGAGCACAAAAATGTACCGACTATCTGCCCCTATCGCGCCATCACCATCGAATAAATGCGCGACCCCGGGCCGGGATGACGAAAATCATCTCTTTGACGTACTGACGTGGGACTTTCTGTCAACAAAGACCTCGATGGCGGTCTTTGCCTCGGCGGGGAGCGAGGAAAATCTGACGCCATACTGAAAGGTCTTGGAACCAGCACTCTGCTTGATGACCCTGACGATCTCTCCGTGCGTCTTTATCTGCGCCGAATCAGGGAGGAAGAACGAGCATGCCAGCCGGTCACCCTTTTCGAAAACCTTTTCCGTTTCGATAAGCATCCCTGTCGTGCTGAGATTTCCCGAACGGCAGAAGAATGATCTGTTATTGGCGCTCCCCGAGACATTCACGCTCACGAGAACACGGTAGGACTCCCTCCAGGAAATATCCAGGAGCTGCCGCATTTTCTCGAGGAGTTTGGCAGGGTCCATCGGCATCGTGAGGACCACATTCGCTTTACATTGCGCGCCTCTCTCCATGTCCTCCGGGTTGTCCGAACAAAGAACGATAATCGATACCTTGCTCAATGCGCTGTCCGTCCGTATGGCGGAGCACAGCTCTTCGCTCTTCATCCCGGGGGCATGGAGGTCTGCGATAATGATATCGGCCTTCTCCACGCGGTGCACGGCCAGGACATCATCATTCGTAGCCACGGTGAACAGCTTGACTCCCTCCCGGTCAAGAAAGCTTCTTTCCTTCTCTATGAGCGTCATAACTTTATCGGTGACCAGTATTTTTTTCATGATTACCCCTTTTAAAAGGCATGATGACCCGCCTCGCACGGCGAACAACCGGGCTATGATATCATAGTTCAGCTCATGACGCAAAAACTATTTATGATCCCTGCTCAAGCCGCCACGCAAGCTGCGGCGGCAGTCCCGCTTGTTCGATCCTATCCTGACACATCTTGATATCGTATTTCACTCTGAAGACCAGCACGGTACGATCATCGCGATCGTAAACAAGGAAGGAGGCTCGGGGGTCGCCATCACGCGGCTGTCCCACACTGCCGGGATTGATCAGATAACGCTTTCCCGACGAGAGTGATAGTTCGGACGAAAGATCACTTGAGATATGGCCCTGGTTATCAATGAACGCCGTTCCGACGTGCGTATGCCCGAAGAAGCCGAGCATCGGAACGCCGGGCAGTCCCGCAAGCAATTGAAAGTTATCGACGGCGTCGCCCCGAGTCAGAAGGTAACGGTTTGTGTCATGGATGGACCCATGGAACAGGAAAAAGTCATGCACCTGCCGCTCTCTCGGAAGATCACTGAGGAACCGCCTGTTCTTTTCAGTAAGCACACCGCGTGTCCAGAGCACCGCCTTCCGCGCCAGGAGATTAAAATGAACGGGTTCCTCGATCACTGCGGCGCTTGCGTCGTGATTCCCCAGCACGCAGGCGATCTTTTTCTCTCTCATGATTTCCACACACTCATTGGGGCTCGCATTGTACCCCACGATATCACCGAGGCAGACGATCTCGTCGACGCTGAGCGCGTGGATCCTCTCAAGCACGGCCTGCAGCGCTTCGAGGTTCGCATGGATATCGGCGATAACGGCAATGCGCATGAAACACCCTTCTTAAAAAAAGACTTCGTCTTGTTCTAATACAACGAATATTTGTTCGATCGCAAGCCCCCCTCGCCCTACCCTCTCCCCGAGAAAAGGACAAAACTCGCCCTGAGCAAAGTCGGAGAGGTGAGGGGCAAGCTTATATCAAGAATTAATTGTGCTTTCAATAAATCAATTGCAGCAAATATTTTGGACTCGGAATGGAACAATTATCTGGTTCCAATTCAAGGATTCCCTCTTCAGAAAAGTTCTCTATTTCCGGTTCTGTGTCCGGGATGATTTCGCCGGCGCCATGGATGGTCTTGCGGTGTCTTCCTGCCCATCGATACGACCCACGAGCGAGGCAAAAAATGCAGGCACCTCTGATTCGAAGGTGAGCCGCTCGCCGCTGAAGGGATGTCTGAAGGAAATCAATCTCGCGTGAAGCGCCATGCGCGACTGCGCATCCTCCTCGCTCCCGTACTTTGTGTCGCCAACGATCGGATGCCCGATACCCGCGAGGTGTACTCGTATCTGATTCTTCCTGCCCGTCAGCAGTACCACTTCCAGAAGGGAAAGACCTTTTGTCACCCTGAGCACTTTGTAAACCGTCTGTGATAGTCTGCCTTTTGTGCTGTCGGTCGTCGAATAAACATTATATGCATTGTCCTCCGCCAAATAGGTGGTAATGGTTTCCGAGCTCTTTTCGCACTTTCCGCGGACCACCGCAATATACTTCTTCTCTGTTTGTTTCCACTGGTCCTTCAATCGGAGCATTGCCTCTTCACTCTTTGCAAAAATGAGCACCCCGGAGGTTTCCCTGTCGAGGCGGTGTACAACGAATGCACGCTTTTGACTTCTCCCGCAGCCCTTGCGGATATAATCAGTCAATAGAGAGTGTGCTGTGCGCGATTTTTCCCTCTCCGTAGCAACGGTCAAAAGGCCTGCGGGCTTATCCACGACAAGGATATCCTTATCCTCGTAAAGGACCACGAGCCCCTTCGATACGAACCTGGTGCCCGGGCTAGGCCGTCTCCGCATAGTAGTTATTTCACTTTCATTTGGGGTATCTTTTAAAAACGTCTTCCCCTCCCTGCGATGGGAGGGGATCAAGGGGAGGGTGATACGTCTGACATTCCGTACTCACCCCACTTAACCTTTCCCGTCAAGGGAGAGGAACCTATAAGTTGCCCTGTAGCAAGCTGCCGTGAATTGCACGTTTAGTCATTCCGTATCAGCATCGCTTCCTTGATCTGCCGCGCCTTCTCCTTGCTCACCAGCCGTTCGACGATGGCGAGGCCGAAGCTGAGCGCCGTGCCCGCTCCCCTGCTAGTCATCACGGTCCCGTCCGTTACAACGGACTTTTCCTCATACACCGCTTTGCCAAGCCTGTTCTTGTAGGAAGGGTACGCGGTCGCGCGCTTTCCCTGCAGCAAGCCCGCACTCGCGAGTACAATGGGCGCGGCACAGATGGCCCCGGTCAGTTTCCCTTTTTGTGAGAAGCTTGTGATCAACTCCTTCACGCGTGGGTCCGCGTTCAGGTTGTCCGAACCCGGCTGTCCGCCCGGAAGCACGATCATGTCAAAGTCATCCGCCTTCACCGTGTCGATCACCGTATCGGGAATGATCTTCACCCGCCGGGCGCTCGTTATGTGTCCCCCGTGCAGACCCGCGACCACGGTGTCGATCTCGGCACGCCTGAGAACATCGATAACGGCCGTTGCCTCAACTTCCTCAAAGCCGTCCGCAAGTATGACCGCTACTCTCGGCATATGCACCTCCTTATATGCTTTGCTCTTTGAAACATATGGTCAAATGAGGCTATAGTATATCGCGTTTTCCCCCGTTCATCAACTCTATAACCGCATTGCCTTATCGCTGCCGCTGATCCACAAAAAAGGACGGAGGATTTCGTCTCCCTCCGTCCGGAACGTGTACCAAATATCGCAGACTGCTTAGTAGCTTGAACTGCCCTTCTCCTGCTTCATTCCGTCGTGTCGCCCATCCGTCATATGCTTCTCTATCATCACCACCAGCTTCTCTCTCTGCTCCGGTGTGAGCATATCATGGATCTCCGTAAATTTGGCGAAAACGAATTGCATGAAATCGTTCATCTGGTTCTGACCCTTGACTTCCAGCGCATTCAGCCGCGTTTTGTCGATTTCCGTGCTTCGCATCAGGTCATTCGCTTCTTTCACGGTCTCTTCCCGCATTTTGATCATGCCCGGCCGCCTGGCCAGGAATTCATCCTTGATCTTTTCAAGCTGCGCAGTCTGGCTGTCGTTCAACTTTAACTCAGCCGCCAGATGCTTTACCATGTACCCGGCCCGCTGCTCCGGGGTCCGGTAACAGCCGCTCAAAATCAGCGCAATTAAGGCTGTCAATGCTACAATTATGATTTTCTTTCTCTTCATCCTCGGATCCTCCTTTGCCATCAGAAAGGACGTATTCAATCCTTTATCGTCTTGATAATATTATAGCACACTGCCGAACAAGAGGGTCACTTCAAGTACGATACCGCTTTTTGCAGGCTATCGGAGTACGATAAAAGGACTATAAATAATCCGGGAAGGATGCTCCTGAAGCATAAAATCCTTCCCCTGCAACATCACGGAAGGACGGCGGTTCTCCACTTGCTTTAGCCGTCTTCTGCAGTTAAAATAAGAAAACCAATCGGATTTGCTTGGATGGACGAGACGACAATATGACCGAGATCTCAGAAGAAATCAGGCTCCGCTATCTTTACCGGAAGCTGATACTCGAGGGGAAGGTAGCGCTTTCCTTTGAGTCCGCGAAGAAGATTATCGGTCCGGACTGTGCCTATCACCTCTACTCGGCTCCGGGCCTGAAGAAGAAAATAAAAAAACGATAAGACTTGCCGCAGATTATTTTGAAAATTCGATAAAATGGCGGGAGGTACTCAAGGGCATTCACCGGGATGTCCGTTCACACGAGGTATTTCAGGATTGTTTCACGGAATTCGAGACTATTGAGCGGCTTCGTAAGGTAGCCGTTTGCGCCGAGTGCAAGCCCCCTCTCGCGGTCCAGGATCTCACCTTTAGAGGTGATCAGAATAATCGGCGTGTCCTTTTTGAATACCTGGCGAACGGCCCTTATGAGCCCGGCCCCGTCCATTTCCGGCATGTTCATGTCGGTGAGGATAAGGTCGACGTCATGGTGATTCAGCTTCTCGATCGCATCCAGGCCGTTCACCGCATCCATGAGCTGCACCCCCGGCAGCATCTTGATCAGATGAAAAATGATGAACATCCGCATCGTCTGTGAATCGTCTACAACAAGGATCCTCTTGTTCTGAAAAGACAGCATGATATTTCCGGCCTTTCATTTTCTATTTATGAGAAACATCCCGATCTCTCAGCAATGGGCTGCCGCAGAGGCTGTTCAGGCAGTACCGGAGCGGTCGTCGCCGAACCCTTCCTGCTTTCTTTGCGACTCCTTCGATATCTTTTGAAGCGCCCCCTCGACGAATGCCCTGATCAGAGCCCGCGGGTCATCCGAGAGTCCGGTGAACAGCAGCCCGATTCCGGCGTTCGGCACGGAATATCGCACCACGGCCTGAGCGACCACCACACCATTCCCGATAGGGAATGAAAGCCTGATGTTCGTCCCTTCGGGAAAGGTCTGCGCAGTCAGGAGAAACATGCCGCTTTCGCTGATATCAACGCTTTTTGCATAGGTCGTATCATTGATCGTCACCCTGCCGGAAAAGGACACGCGCGGAAAAAGCCGGACCGAGTCAAGGTTCGTAAGGTCTGCACCCAGGTCCTTTACGCGAACAGCGAGCTTCGCCAGATGGTCACGGAAACCCCGGCTCAGGATCTCGAGCAGCTGCCTCATCTCCTGATTGGAGTCCCTCATGGCTGCAACGACATACTGCTCAACGAGACTGGATTCGATCAGATAGCACTGGACGAGGATCTCACTGATCTTGTCACGAGGCATGGCAAGGATCATCTTCATCAGATACAGTACTTTGTTAAAATCAGTGAAATTGAGATGTACTTCTCCAAAGTCTTCCGGCTTGGCCCTTATGACCCTCTTTTGCAATTGAGCCAGGTTTACGTGATCCAACTCTTCAAGGTGGAGCTGATAAAAAAAGCCCTCGAGATCCTTGTCTCCACTGAACTTCGCACGCAGTTTCGTGTACATATCACCGAGGTTCACTTCCATCTGTTCGATCAGTTCAAGGGCCTTGAAAGCCTCCATGACAATTCCTCCGCGGTGATGGAAAGGATGCCCGCTCCGGGGTCAGTCGATTGATCACCCGGCGATCCACCGTGTACAGTGTAGTCAAATAACGATGTGCTGTCAACAAATCCATGAAAAAA
>JBARBN010000021.1:0-21704 GCA_049793155.1 Nitrospirota bacterium | reverse complement strand
CTCTCGTTCGTGAGATACTCGACGCTCTCGATGCCTTTGAGGAGAGGAATGAGCGGCCGGGCGCCCGATACGATGAAGATCATCTTGCCCTTGATCGTCCGGCCTGCCGAATCAAGCGTATATTCCCCGGTAAAATGCGCCTCGCCCCCGTAGAAATCGAAATCCTCGGCTTTATCCAGTGTTCTCTGGATACTGTCGTGACCTTTTTTCACGGCCTTCCGCATCCGGTCCATGATTGAAGCGAAATCGACAGCCTTGATCTCCGCGCTGATGCCGAATTTCTTCGCCTCGCGGATCTCCATGATCCTGTCAGCCGGATAGACGATCATTTTCGTAGGGATGCAACCGACATTCAGACAGGTGCCGCCTGCGGGCCCCTTGTCAACGACCGCAACGGTCTTCTTATGCGACAATGCGTCATTGACAAGGTTCACCCCGCTGCCAGAGCCGATGATGATGACATCATATTCTTTCATGCCGGTCCTTTCGAGAAGCAGCCGCTCCCCGAGGGAAACTATTTATAGCTTTGCAGCTTTTCCCCGGGAGCGTCACAGGTCCTGATTCTTGTCTTCAGGGTTTGATCGTGATGTACGTCGAGCCGCCCTGCCGGAAAACAAGCAGAAGCACGCCGTCCTTATCCCCGATCTTCGAGACTGCCTGTTCGTATTCCTGCGCGCTCTTTATGCCCTGACGGTTCACTTCCTGGATCACATCATTGGCCTGCAGCAAACCATGGGTCGGGCTGTCTGGAGCAACATCGGTCACTACGACGCCAGTAATGTTTTCAGGGATGTCGAGCTTGTCACGCAGGCCCGGGGTGAGGTCCTGGACCGCAATACCCTTCAGAACGTTGCTGTATTCCGTCTTTTTTACTTCCGCTTTTTCCTTTGCTTCTCCGAGCGTCGCGGCGATCACCTGCTGACTGCCGTTCCGTATGATCTTCATCTCGATCTTCGTTCCCGGTGCCAACGCGGAAACCCTGTTCCTGAGGCTGATCGAGTCCGCAACCGTCTTCCCGTCCAGCTCGATGACGAGGTCGCCCCGCTTCAGACCAGCCTTGTCCGCGGGGCTGTTTTCCATAACGCCTGAAACCAGGGCGCCAGTTTGGTCCTTGAGATTGAAGGATTTCGCGAGATCCGGCGAGAGGTCCTGGATGCTGACACCCAACCAGCCGCGGATCACCTTCCCGTGCTTGATGATGCTGTCCATGACGCTTGCCGCCATGTCGGAGGGTATTGCAAAGCCGATCCCCATGTATCCGCCGCTGGTCGAGAAGATGGCGGTATTGATGCCGATCAGTTCACCGCTGCTGTTGACCAGCGCGCCGCCTGAATTGCCGGGATTGATCGCCGCGTCGGTCTGGATGAAGTCCTCAAAATCGGCGAGACCGATGTGCGATCTTCCCACGGCGCTCACGATCCCCATGGTGATCGTCTGGTTCAGGCCAAAGGGATTGCCGATGGCGAGCACCACGTCGCCGGTCTTCAGCGCGGATGATGACCCTATGGCCACCGTCGGCAGGTCCTTGGCATCGATCTTCACAACGGCGAGATCTGTTTTGGAATCGGTGCCCACGATCGTACCCTTGAATTCACGTTTGTCATAGAGCACCACCTTGATCTCATCGGCCCCCTTGACCACGTGACTGTTGGTAAGGATGTATCCTTTGTCGGACATGATCACGCCCGAACCCAGGGCCGAGGATTTCTGTTTCCGATTGGGGGCAGGACGGTTGAACTGATCGCCGAAGAAATGCCTGAAAAAAGGGTCGTTGAACATATCGCCGAGAGGGTTCTCTGCTGCCGTGATTGTGGTTGTTGTCGAAATATTCACCACGGCCGGCCGTACTGCCTCGGCCACCTCGGCCAGTGCATTGCTTAAATTCCCGAGTAATTTTTTGCTGTCCGGGGAGATGGTCTTTCCCCCTGCGTGTGCGGTATTGCCGGTCAGGTAAACGCCTGACACCAGGAATAGAAAACTGAGTACGACGAAAAACCATGATACCTTGCAGTTGCGGATGCGATTGCGCATTTGTTCCTCCTCGTTAGATGGTTAAAGCCTTATTCTGTGGTAACGCTATTTAGTAATTTTGAATGGTGTCGTGTCCCCTCCAGGAACGCATGGGCATAAGGATTTGACACTCAACAGGAACATTGGTTTAACAACGACCCTGATATTTCTCAGCCTGTCATATATGCCGTTGCTCTTATGGTACTACCAATTCCAACCTGTTGCTGTCGAGGAACAACAGGTATCCCTCCACCTGCTCAAGCTGGAAAATCTCTTTCACTGCCTCACAATATAGCACAATCTGCGGGCGGTAATGTTCTTTCCACGATTTGAGCGTGTCGTCAGTCTCGATGAGAATGGATTTATAATCGACAACGAATCCTCGCCCGTCCTTGATGACCACGCGATCGATGATGCCGCTTACCAGGGAATGGCCTTTTTTGTACAGAAAGGGCAGTTCCGCATATGACGTCTCGCGGCGCTCGAAGATCCATGAATTGCCATGATCTCTCAGCACTGATTCCAGGATCGACCCGACATCAACCTTGGCCTTATGCAGAGCGTCATGCCCCATCGTCACGATGTCAGGATATTCGGACGCTATCCTGTCAATATCATATGCACCGGTCTTTGTGTATTCCTCAAGACAGCGATGGAGAATGGTCCCGCGGGTGAGGGGAGAGACCACCCTGGCTTCATTTGAAGCTGAAGGGGTCCCTTCCTGGGACCCAATGTCCTGCGCGATAAAGTCTGTTGCACGCCTCCATTCGAGTGTCTCCGAGCGCGGGATGCGGGAAATATTGTCGAGAAGGGTCTTTATGTTGACCTCCCCATCCCTCAGGCCTTCGTTGTCCCGTTGACGCCCGGATGGCGGCTCCGGAGACAGGTCCTGCGCCTGCCAATCAGGGCAGGAATACTGAACGATCCGGCCATTTGCCTCATTACCCGCTTCCGGGGACACCGGGATGATGGTCTTATGCAGGTAATCCAGCCAGGAGTTCTGTTTGACGGGCATCTTGCCGGTTCCGAGAGTGCCGAGCATGATCAGGTGGTCCCGGGCCCTGGTCATCGCGACGTAGAGAAGCCGCTGTTGTTCCCGCTTCAGTTCTTCCTGCTCGCCGCTGTCGCCTTTCCACATATCGTCGTACACCGGATTGGTCGCGTCTTTGATCGCGATGCGCGGTGTCCCGTTCGTTTCGCTGATGAGCGCCTCCGGTCCACTGGTCAGCGATCGCGCGGTCTGGTTCATTCCCGGCAGGAACACGAGCGGATATTCCAGGCCCTTTGCCTTATGCACGGTCAGGATGCTGAGGGAGCCCTGGAATCCGGGAAGGTTCATGTCAGCAGCGGCCTCGCGCTGTTCGGTCCTTCGGATGTTCCTGACCCACTCCACAAAGTCCTGGAGGGTGGTGTAGCCGCGGCGATCGAAATCGCGTGCAGTATCGAGCAGTTTATCGATATTGAATATCGCCTGCGGGTTCTTCCTGCCGAACCTCACATAGGCGCCGCTCTCATTGATGATCAGGTGAATGAGGGCGGCAAGGGGCGCGACGCCCGCGATCTGCTGCCATCGGCGCAATAACTCCCACGATCCCGGCCTCAGTGTCCGGAGGGCCTCGGCCATATCTCCACCCTGCTGCATGAGGTCGAAGATGTCTGTGTCCGTGAACCCGAAGAGGGCCGACTTGAGTGCCGCGGCAAGCGCTAGTTTGTCATCCTTGTTCCAGAGGAAGAAGAGCGTGCTCATCAAGGCCTGGATCTCGTCCTCCTCATAAAAGCCAATGCCGCCGACCACGCGGAAGGGAACGCCTGCCAGCTGCAGTGCTGTTTCGTATTCCTTGAGCTTTGTACGCGACTGGATCAGGATCGCGCAGTCACCATACGCGGCGGGACGGGTCATCCATACATTCTCGATCTTATCGTGGATGATCGTGCCGGATTCGATGAGAGACTTTATCCTCTGCGCCAGCACGCCGGCTTCAGCCGGGCCGGAAGAGATCCCTTCTCCGGAAACAGACTGAAGCTCGATGAGTTGGACGCTTCCCCGGTGGTCCTTCCTGTCAACGTCAGAGGATTTATAAGCTTCTCCCCAAAGCCCCGCAAAGACCTTGTTCACGGTCTCAATGACCTCGGGCGTTGAACGGAAGTTCTTGTCGAGGGTGAGGATTGCCCGCGATCCGGGAGGCAGCAGCGTTTCCATCTTTTGCCTGACATTTTCGAACAGGCGGTAGTTCGCCTCCCGAAAACGGTAGATGGACTGCTTTTCGTCGCCGACAACGAACAATGTGGGGGGCATGAGCTTGTCAGCTCCCTGACCGGCGAAGATCTCGCCGGTCAGCTTATCGAGGATTGCCCACTGGATATCGCTGGTGTCCTGGAACTCGTCAACGAGAAAGTGCAGTATCTTGCGGTCGAGCCAGTAGAGGATCTCAGGCGATTCAATGTTCTGAAGCAGGCGGTAGGCGTAGATCTCGAGGTCATCGAAGTCCAGAAGGCCTTCCCTGAGCTTTGATTCCTGGTACTGTTCCGCGGCGCGCAGATACAGCCGGAGCATGCTGAGTGACTCGCGGCCCGCCTGCGCGCGCCGGTACGCGTTCCTGAACCGGTACAGCAATGCCTGAACATCGAAAAAGAGCTTTTCGTATCCCTTTCTGTTGCCGCTCTTAAAGGACCTGGCGGCGATCTTCGCGTTCTTGCGCGGAGTGCCTTCAAGGGTGAAGTAAATGAGCGAGAGTGCTTCCATTGTCCTGAACGCCGCATCGGCGTCCTGTGACTCAGCGAGCAGGACATGCCCCGGCCCCCTGCAGTCGTAATAATTGTCGCCCTCCGACCTGAGCAGGCACTCCATCTCGCCGAACGCTGCCCGCCATCCGGTGCTGGAGATGAGCGTCGTGAGTTCCGCCTCCGCAGCATCTGTTTCCATTCCCGCTCGGACGGACGCAAGCAGGCCTTCCGGGCCCTGTGCGTCGATCTCCAGGCGTTTGAGCCTGCTCCTGATGGTAAACAGGTATTCGATCGTGGAAATCAGTTCGTTGACCGTGAACCCCTTGAGCGGGACCATGATCTCCTGGTCCGGGTCCGTTCCTTCGAGGGTGTCTTCGATGGCCTTCTGGACCTTGGCAGCCTGATCGCGCGCGTCGAGCACGCCAAAGTCCGGCGGAAGCCCCGCTTCGAGCGGGTAGCGCTTCAGCAGGTTCATGCAGAAGGAGTGGATGGTGGAGATGCGGAGGTCCTGTCTGCCGCGGATGATCTTCTTGAGCATGGTCTCGGGCAGATCGCGCATCACCCGCTCTTTGATCTCCGCGGCTGCCTTGTCGGTGAACGTGATGGCCACGGCCTGGTCTATGTTGAGCCCGCGTTTGTCGAGCACGTCGAGCAGGGCAAGGTAACGGTCCTTGAGCGCGCGGGTCTTGCCCGAGCCGGCCGAGGCCGAAAGATGCACGGACCTGGCGGTGTCGGCGGCTTTTGACATGGTTTCATTTTTAGGGCTGGTGGTCATATTTTAAATTTGCAATTCACGGTAGATTACTACAGTTGCACCTTATAGGTTCCTCTCCCTTGATGGAGAGGTCAGGTGAGGGTGAAGTATGCCCTCCCTTTGCCCCCCCTATCTTAATGACCGGATATCTTCAGAGTTAAACTCCGGCCTGTCCTATGATTCCTCTTTCTCGCACATCATCTCATTCGGACAATACCGGCATTTGTTTTCGTCCCGCGGTCTGGCCGTGAAATCGCCCGCGAGGATGCCTTCCACCGCCTTGCGGGCCTTGTCCATGCTCAGTTTTAATATCGCCTCAAATTCCCCTTCGCCTTTGGGGCTCGTCTTGGGCTTTGCCATCGGATGGTCATTGCGCGCATCTTTATTAAAGAGCACCACATCCCTTGCCCCGCCCCCGGTCTTCCCGGCGAGATCGTAATATGACAGGCCGATGACCTTTCGCAGGGGTACGGCGCACCGCGACCCTGCATCCCCGGACAGCGCGTCCATTGCCATAACCGCGTAGACCGGAAGCTGGAAGATATCCTGCTCCAGATCCATCTTCGGCGAAGGATAGCCGCCGGTCTTGTAATCCACGACGATAAAGTTGCCGTTTTCGTCGGCGTCGATGCGGTCTATTCTTGCCGACAGCTCGATTGCTTCGCCGTTCGAAAGGACAAGGCGATATCGCTCGATCTTCTGCTCAAGACAGGCCGGTTTCATTCCCTGTTTCCAGAGAAATTCCTCGGCATCAAGGAACCGTTCCGCCATCACGCTTGTGAACAGCTCTTTGTCCCGTCTGTTGCGGAAGGTGTCGGCCTCCTTATCAAAGGCGGATTCCGCGAGCTTGCGTAAGAGCGCCCGCGCCTCATTGCGCGTCTCCCGCGTAACGGAGCTGTTCCAGGAAAGGTAGAAGTTCCGCAGGATCGAATGCACCTTGCTGCCGCGGTCCATCGGAGAGATATCCTCGGACACCTCCTCGAGCGGTTTGATGCCGAGGACCCTGGTGATATAGTAGTCATAAGGACAGTTGATATAGGCGTCAAGCTCCGTGACCCGGAACACGCGCTTCTGCTTTGGTACTGTCGGCAGGGTCGTTCCCGCTGGTTTGACCTCGAGCGCGGACCGTATCCCGGACAGGCCGTCGATCCCCGCATTCAGGACGTCTTCCCTGCCGTTCACATTTTCTGACAGGCTTAGTGCCTTTGCCAGCTCGGGGATGCCGTGGCTTTCTTCTATCTTCAGGCTGAACTGGATGCCGGATGTCTTCTCGATACCGCGATTCAGCAGGCCGGCTTTCTTGAGCGGGGACAGCTCTTCCAGGAACGGCGACGGCGCCATTGGCCGGTCGCCCTCATTCTCCGGACAGGTCAGTGTTACGACATCGGCAGAGAGCAGGAGACGGTAAAAGTGGTATGCGGCGGTCAGGCGCGCCTTTTCGATCGTGCGCACCCCCATGGCCTCAAGCGTCTTCTCGGGCAGGAAGATGTTCTGCGGCAAACGCCGCGGGAATGAGGTATCAACGAGCCCGCCGAGATAGACCTCTTTCCATGGATGCCCCATACTTTCTTCGAGACCCAGTATCTGGACGCCGCCTTCATCTTCGGGAGGCACCTGAAACCTGGTGTGCATGAAGGTCTTCTTGAGCAGGAACAGCCATTCGTTAAATGTGGTGGTATATTCCGGAAAGAGCGCCCCCGCGCTGTTGAGGGAGTCGAGGGTATCGTTCAATTTCCTGAATGCCTGAAGATTGATGTTCAAGGGGCCGTGAATTTTATCCACCCGCGCGGCGAGTCCCGACCAGGTTATAAGGCCCTCAAGACGCTTCATCCAGATGGAAAGAGGGCTCGCTCTTTTATCAACAAAGGGTTCGAGGGCAGTGAAAAGTTCCCTCAGCGACCCCGAGACGATGTCACTGCCCTCATCTTCGGGGGGAAGTCGCGTAAGCGCAGAAAGCAGTTTCTCCTTGCCGCCTGATATTCTCTCGATCCTCATGAGCCGGTCGAGGGCCGGCGCCAGGGCCGGATGCTCACCGAACCTCAGGAACGGTGAGCTGAATATCCTGAGCAGCGACGGGCCGGAGAAGTCTTCCTGGCAGGAGCGAAGGAGCGAGATCACCGCTGTTGATACCGGCGACGCGCTGAGCTGCCTGCCGAGGGCCCGGTTGTACGGAATGCCATAATCGTTGAAGATCTCTTCCACGAGCGGACCATATTCGTCGAGCGCGGGAAAGGCCACGAGAATGGAGTCCGGCACGGCGCCCTTCCGTAACGATCTCTTCACCAATCCCGCGATCATCGATACTTCTTCGCGGGGATTGACCGTTGAGAGCAGGTTGATCGTCTTTGAGAAAAGCGACGGGGCCGGCGCGTTCTGTATTGTCGCGTCAAAACGGAGGTCCGAGAACAGTGCTGAAGCAACGAACAGGTCATCGCTGTTCATGACGGCGCTCTCTTCCCCCAACGTAATGCCGACTTCAGAGATGAAATCCTTCGTTATCCTGAGGGGGTGAAATTCTCCGGTGCGCTTGAGCAGGTCCGACGATGGCGCATCCAGCAGGTATGCGCAGTTGCCGCACTCGATCATCCTGCGCAGGATTTCGGCTTCAAGCCTGCCGGCGTCCTGGATCCCGTCGATGAAGATCCGGGAATAGTCCGCAAGCCATGCGGGTTCGAAGTGGTCGCGCAGATAGGCGCGCATGCCCGCCGGGTCGGTCAGGCCGCGTCTCTCCAGGAGGGCAACATATCGTTCATAGACCTCAATGAGCAGCTGGACCTGGTTTTTGTCGAAAAAATCGGCATTCTTGATCTTCAGCGACAGTTCCTCAGGACCCACCCCCGATGCGGAAAATTGTTCGATCATCCCGGCGAGAGCGGCCGAAAGAGAAGGCGCGAGCAGATCCGGGCTCTGGTTGAAAAGGGAACGGTTGATGAGGCGCTCCTTGACCAGGCCTTCGAGCACGACCAACCTGCTGTTCTCGTCCATGAGCCGCGGGCCGTTGAGGGAGGAGTAGAGCTTCTCGAAGAAGTGATGGAGCGTATGGACCTGAGGCTGGACGAGCGCGGATGAACCTTTGCGCTGAACGATATCGAGGAACAGTCCGGCATAAATCCGCTTCATGCGGGAAGAGGGCACAAGGACCAGAACGTCGTTATAGATGAACGGCGGGCCCGGCCTCGAAGCCATCACTTGTTCCATGAGCTTCTTCTTTTCCGCCCAACCCGCGTTTCCGTATGGCATAATGATGCATTTCATCTCATGTTGATTATGCCACAAGTCCCGTAAATAGACAATGATTTCGCGCCCCATCTGGATCGGACGGATTATAATTAATGCGTATGTATGGATCAGGTAAAATTTATTGACAATGACTATCGCAAGGGTTATTATTGCAAACAGTTGTTATATGTATGATATGCAGTATCAAATTACTGAAAATAAGTGCACCGGGTGCGGGACCTGCCTGGATGTGTGTCCTACCGAGGCGATCAAGATGAAAGACGGGCATGCAGTCATTACAGTGGAATGTATGGACTGCGGGGCATGCCCACGCGTCTGCCCCGAAGGAGCGATCAAACAGGTTCTCTCCACGCTGGTTGCAAAGGCTTAATCAAGAGGAGGATTACAATGGCTGAAGCGGTGACGAGTGCGACATGGGATCAGGAAGTATTGAAGGCACCAGGCCTTGTCCTGGTGGACTTCTGGGCGGTTTGGTGCGGGCCCTGCAGAATGGTTGCACCGATTGTTGACGAGATAGCGAAGGATTACTCGGGCAAGCTCAAGGTCGTAAAACTGAACACGGACGAGAACCCCGATATAGCCGGTAAATACCGCATCATGGGCATTCCGACGCTCATGTTCTTTAAGGGCGGTCAGACCGTGGACCAGGTGGTCGGCGCCGTGCCCAAGGCCCAGCTCAAGACCAAGGTGGACACGCTGCTTGCGAAATAATCGTCTTTCCCGCAGGCTGGTCATTTGCTGAGGGTTCGAATGTACGTAGTCGGTTCGACTGCCCGCTTTTGGCGGGCAGTTTTTTGTTTGATCAGTTTTTGAGAAGGAGATGCTTCTGGTGAAGAGATTCGTTGTTCTATCCATCATCGCAATGGCGCTGCTGGCCGGGTGCACCGACCGGGGCGCACGTCTGGACTCCATGGCAGCTGATTTTTCTCTCCAGGACATGAGCGGGAAAACCGTCAAACTGTCGGACTATAAAGGCAAGGTCGTGCTGCTTGAGTTCTGGGCCACCTGGTGCCCGCCTTGCCGCGCGTCCGTGCCGGGTCTTGAGAAGCTGCACAAGGCATACAAGGACAAGGGGCTGGTGCTGCTCGCGGTATCAATGGACGAGGGCGGCTGGGATGAGGTACGGTCTTTTATAAAAGAAAGCGGGATCACGTATACTATACTGAAGGGCACCGAGGATGTCGCCAAAAAATACCAGGTGCGCTCGATCCCCTTGATGCTGGTGCTGGATAAAGAAGGCAAGATATCGAAACGGTATCTCGGCATGGGCAGCGATGAAGACCTGGAAAAGGACATCAAGGCCTCCCTGTGATGCAACGGCGCCGCACCTGTGTTCGACGCCGGGATTTTTGATTGACCCCGAAACAGAATCGGAACTATTTTTCATGAATGACATTATTGTCCATGCTTTATAGCCGACTTGCCCATGAGACTATCATGTTTTCTGTTCTGTTTTCGGGGTTGACAACGCAGAATCCGGCCGCTATAATGATTTCCGAAAAAGCGGGCGTAGCTCAGTTGGTAGAGTACAAGCTTCCCAAGCTTGGTGTCGCGGGTTCGAATCCCGTCGCCCGCTCCATCTATCCATTATAAAGTATAAAGACAGCGTTACGAGGCCAACAGGCAGACGGGCAAAAGGTCTTAGAAGGCGTAAAGGAATTTTGTTCGTGATCTGACGGTTGTCTTGTGTCAGTCTGAATGTTCACCCCTCCTGAAGGAACAGGCGGGGTTTTTTTCTGCGAATGATGCGTTGCCATGTCTCATAAAATATACTTCATTACCGGCGGAGCACGGTCCGGAAAGTCGTCGTTTGCCGAGAAGCTGGCGGGCGCGCAGACGGGGAAGCGGGCGTACCTCGCCACGGCGCAGGCGCTCGACCCGGAGATGGCCGCGAGGATCGAGAAACACAGAAAAGACCGGGACACTGCATGGGACACCTATGAGGAGCCGATTGCGGTGGCAGAACTGCTGAAGAAGCTTTCCGGCCGCTATGACTTGGTGCTCCTCGACTGCCTCACCCTCTGGCTGAGCAACGTTATGGCCCACACGGACGGTGACGACGCAGTGACCTCCAGGTCCGAAGCGCTGGTGACCGCGATAAAAGAGTTTAACGGCGCATGCATCATTGTGTCCAACGAGGTGGGGCTTGGCATCGTGCCGGACAATCCGCTTGCCAGGAGATTTCGGGATTTTGCCGGGATCCTGAATCAGCAAGTGGCCTTGGCGGCACATGAGGTGTATTTCACTGCGGCGGGAATACCGGTGAAGATTAAATAATGGGTCAAGGGGCATGGGTCATGGGTCATGGAAAAAGAAACAAAGGGATTTAGGCAACTTACTGTTTGGCAAATGGCATATGAACTAACCTTGGAGATTTATCGGCTGACAAAGAGATTCCCGAAGACTGAAACGTATGGATTGATATCACCATAATTTATTTTTGATTAAAAGGAGAACAATGTGAGCAAACTCCAGGAAGTCATAAACAGCATTAAGCCTGTCGATGTTTCACGCAGCAATGCGGTTCAGGCGCAGCTCGATAATCTGACGAAACCGCAGGGGAGCCTCGGCCGGCTTGAGGAACTCGCAAAAAAATATTGTCTTATCACCGGCAAGGACAAACCCGTGATCCGCAACAAGATCATTTTCACCTTTGCCGGCGATCATGGGGTGACCGAAGAGGGTGTCAGCGCATTTCCCAAAGAAGTAACGCCCCAGATGGTTTTGAACTTCCTCCGCGGCGGTGCCGGGGTAAACGTGCTTGCAAGGCATGTGGGCGCGAGGGTGATCGTGGTCGACATGGGTGTTGACTACGATTTCGAACCCATGGAAGGGCTTGAGATCAGGAAGATCGGCCGCGGCACCCGGAATATGACCAAGGGCCCTGCCATGACCCGCAACGAGGCCGAGCGGGCTGTTCTGGCCGGGATAGAACTTGTTGAAAAATACAAAGACGGCCTCGACCTGCTGGGGACCGGGGACATGGGCATCGGGAATACGACGCCATCTTCGGCGATCGTCTCCGTTATTACCGGCGCGGACCCGGGAACAGTGACAGGCCGCGGGACGGGCATCGATGATCATGCGCTCCAGCATAAAATCGCGATCATTAAAAAGGCGATCTCCGTGAATGACCCCAATCCGAAGGATGCTTTCGACGTGCTGGCCAGGGTCGGCGGGTACGAAATCGCCGGAATAGCGGGCCTCCTGCTTGGCGCCGCGCTCTACCGGATCCCGGTCGTGATCGACGGATTCATTTCGACCGCCGGCGCGCTCATTGCGGCGGAAATGAATCCCCTGGTCAAAGACTATATTATTGCCGCGCACCAGTCGGTGGAGATCGGTCACCGGAAGATGCTCGAACACCTCGAACAGGTCCCACTTCTGGACCTGAACCTTCGGCTCGGAGAAGGCACCGGTGCCGCCCTCGGCATGTCCCTCGTTGAAGCAGGTGTGAAGATACTTGGTGAGATGGCGACATTTGCGGATGCAGGTGTGGCAGAGAAGGCCGAAGGGGTGAAGGCGTGAAGAAGGCAGCAGGAGTCAGAAGTCAGAAGAAGGAGCAGGGAGCACGTCTCAAGGCGTAAGGAGTGAAACAGAGAGGCACATGAATGGTTGCCCGCAACAGGTGAAGGATGAGAGATGATTAAAAACTTTATTACCGCGCTTCAATTTCTCACCATTTTCACCGTGCGCAAGGATCATGAGATCCAGGAAGGGGACCTGGCGAAGTCCATGGTCTATTTCCCGGTTGTCGGTTTTCTGATCGGGTTTCTCCTGATAAACGCGGACAAGATCTTTGCCCTTATCGCCCTGCCCCAGAACATTGCCACGTTCCTGCTCATCATCATTTCCGTGTTTATCACCAGGGCGCTCCATATCGACGGTCTGGCCGATACGCTCGATGGACTGATGGGCGGACGCGACCACTCCTCAAGGCTTGCCATCATGAAGGACAGCAGGCTTGGGACCGCCGGGGCCGTTGGCATCGTCTTCGTCGTGTTCATGAAATATCTGTGCCTCAACAATCTCTTTGAAACCGACAGGATCATCGCGCTGCTTGTTGCGCCGTTGCTGGCCCGCTGGTCGCAGACGCTCATGGTGTCCAACGCGGAGTACGTTCGCGAGCACGGCATGGGCAAGGCTTTTGTGGGACATCTCAGATCAAGCGGCGTACTCGCGACATCTGCGGTAGCCGTCGGGTTGTCTGCATTCGTGATCGTGCGGCTGGACGTACATTCCGTCATTCTCTTTTTTACCCTGATCTGCGGCGTTCTGCTGCTTACCTATCTCGGCAAGCGTTACCTTGTTCGAAAGCTCGGCGGGGTGACTGGGGACGCGATCGGCGCAATCAGCGAACTGAACGAGGTGCTTGTGTTCTTTATCTTTGTGATCCTGTCGAGCGGGAATTAGGACAATGCCCACCAGGGTTTATCTCATGCGCCATGGTGAAGTGGCAAACGACGGCGAGAAGCGCTACAACGGTCATATTGATATAGACATCACGAAGAAGGGCTTCGACCAGATGCACCGGCTGGCGGGGCTGCTCGAAGGCAAGAAGATTACCGCCGTATATTCGAGCGATCTCATCCGATCGACCAGAGGCGCCGTAATAATATCCGATCGGATCGGCATATCATACACGCCCCTCCGCGAACTCCGCGAGCGCAGCGTAGGCGCGTGGGAGGGTCTGACCGCCGATGAGATCAAGGCGCGCTTCCCCGAACAATACACGGCCTGGAGGGCAGACCTGCTCCATTATCGCCCTCCCGGCGGAGAGTGTCTCATCGACGTGAGCGAGCGGATACTGCCGGTGTTCAAACGGCTGGTCGCTTCCCATCGGGAGCAGGAGATCGCCATGCTCCTCCACGGCGGTGTGAACAGGGTCATTCTTGCCGACGCGCTCGGTATGGAACCTTCAAATATCTTTCGGATAGACCAGGCCTTCGGAGCGCTCAATATCATAGAATTTTATGACGACGGCATGGCTGTTGTAAAACTTCTGAACGGCTAAAAGCGCGGCGACGGTCCCGAAATGATATTGACAATGATTCTGACGTGCTGTATTGTATCATCACAGAAAGCTGGGGGAGCCCCGCAAGGCGGGGCTGAGAGTCCTGAGTATCAGGGACGACCCTTAGAACCTGATCCGGGTAGTACCGGCGTAGGGAAGGCGAGTAGTGCAGCTTTGGAAACCTTCAAGTCACGCCTCGGCGTGACTTTTTGTGTTTTAAAAAAGATTTGTACCACGGATACACACGGATACACACGGATTCATTTTTGTCATCCCCGACTCGATCGGGGATCCAGTTTTATGTTCCTGGATTCCCGCTTTCGCGGGAATGACGGCGGAAAGTCAACCTCCGGTGAACGCATATGACCGTCACCCTGAATGGAGAGAAGAGAACACTGCCTGGGGACATGACGGTTCTCGGCCTCCTGGAACTGCTGGAAATCCAGCATCAGCGCGTAGCCGTGGAGTTGAACATGGAGATCGTGAAGAAGGATGTATACAGTACAACCGCCATCAACGAAGGAGACAGCATCGAAGTCGTAAGTTTCATGCAGGGCGGATGCGATGCCGAGACCTCGGCACAAGGTCAATGAAAACCCCTCACCCTACCCTCTCCCCTCGAGGGAGAGGACAAAGGAGAGGGGGGCGGTTTAACGTATATTTCAAAAAATAGAGGAGTGAAAGTCTATATGATGGACGACAAACTTATCATTGCAGGCATTGAGTTCAACTCGCGGCTCTGGGTGGGGACCGGGAAATACAAGGACTTTGCGGAGACGAAGAGAGCGATCGAGGTCTCGGGCACCGATGTCGTGACCGTGTCGGTCCGGCGGGTCAACATTATCGATAAGAACAAGGACAACCTGCTTGATTATATCGATCCGAAGAAATATAAGATCCTCCCGAACACCGCCGGCTGTTATACGGCAAAAGAGGCGATCCGCACGGCCATGCTCGCGGCGGAGGCGGGGATCTCGAAACTCGTGAAACTGGAAGTGATCGGAGATGAAAAGACCCTGTTCCCGGACAACGAGGCAACGCTTGAAGCGGCGAAGGTGCTGGTGAAGGAAGGTCTCGTCGTATTTCCCTATGTGAGCGACGACCCGATCATGGCCAGGAAACTCGTGGACATCGGCTGTCCCGCGGTCATGCCGCTTGCCGCGCCTATCGGCTCCGGTCTCGGGATCAGGAACCCGTACAATCTCCGGATCATCATGGAAACCGTGAAGGTGCCCATGATCGTTGACGCGGGTGTAGGCACAGCCTCTGATGTCGCGCTTGCCATGGAACTGGGGTGCGACGCTGTGCTGCTCAACACCGCGATCGCCGGGGCAAAGGACCCCATCTCGATGGCAGAGGCCATGAAATACGGCGTGCTTGCCGGCCGGCTTGCATATAAAGCGGGGAGGATCCCGAAGAAGCTCTATGCCACGGCCAGCAGCCCGCTCGATGGGATGATAGGCACGTAAAATACCGCAAGGGGCATGCGGTATGGAACATGGTTCGCGTTTCCCTGGCTTCCCTTACCTCCGCGGAGGTGTAATTGGCCGTTAATTTTAAAGTCTATCTGATCACTGACCGGAAGCAGGCGAAGATGCCGCTTCCCGAGGCAATAAGGCTGGCCCTTCAAGGCGGCGTCCGCGCGGTTCAGCTCCGGGAAAAGGACCTGCCCGTCAGGGAACTGATCGCCCTGTCGCAGGAGCTGAGGACAATAACGAAAGAGTTTGGCGCGATGCTGTTCATTAATGATCGCGTAGATGTAGCAGTTGCGGTCAAAGCAGACGGAGTCCATCTTGGCCACCAGAGCATGCCTGCCAAAGCGGTCCGCAAGATAGTTGGTAACGGGATGCTTATCGGCGTTTCCACTCATAGTCCGGAGGAGGCCAAAGATGCAGAGGCTGGAGGGGCAGATTTTATAACTTTTGGACCCGTATTCGCTACTCCGTCAAAATCTAAATATGGTGATCCAGTGGGGATTCCAGTTTTGAAAGAGCTGAAAAATGAGATTAATGTGCCAATTTATGCACTCGGTGGGGTAAAAAGTGGGAATTTACTGCGGGTTCTCGATGCGGGGGCAACTGGTGTGGCAATGATCTCAGCTATTTTGGCCGCAGAAGATATCAAGAAGGCATCGCGCAAGATAATTGATGCAATAACGATAATTGACAAGATAATTTGTAATACTTGTACTCCGCGCTGATCCCGTTATCAGGCAGAATAGTGGCGAGGTGTAATTATGACGCAGATACTTCAAGCACGTAAAGGGAACATAACCCCCGAGATGGAAGCCGTGGCCAGGGCCGAGGGTGTGAGTGTTGAGCATATCCTGACCGGCATTGCAGCCGGGACGATCGTCATCACCAGGAACAACCGGCATGCGTCTATCACCCCGCTCGGGATCGGGAAGGGCCTGCGAACCAAGGTCAATGCGAACATCGGCACATCCAGGGACCGGATGTCGATCGATGACGAGATCGCGAAGCTCAAGGTCGCGGTTTCCGCCGGGGCCGACGCGGTGATGGACCTTTCGACGGGCGGCCCGATCATCGAGATCCGCAAGGAGATCCTGAAGCAGTCCACGGTTTCCATCGGCACCGTGCCGATCTACCAGGCCGCTGTCGAGACCGTGGCCCAGGGCAAATCGATCGTCCAGATGGACCCCGAGGTGTTGTTCCGCGTGATCGAGCAGCAGGCCGAAGAGGGTGTGGACTTCGTGACCGTGCACTGCGGCGTGACCATCGCGAGCGTGGAGCGGCTCAAGCGCCAGGGCAGGATCATGGACGTGGTGAGCCGCGGTGGCGCGTTCCACCTTGAATGGATCGTCGTGAATGGAATGGAAAACCCGCTCTACACGCAGTACGACCGGCTCATCGAGATCTGCAAGAAGTTCGATGTGACCCTTTCGCTCGGCGACGGTATGCGGCCCGGCTGTCTCGCCGATGCCACGGACAGGGCGCAGATCGAGGAGTTGATCACCCTTGGAGAACTGCGCGACCGGGCGCACGAAGCAGGTGTGCAGGTAATGATCGAGGGACCGGGTCATGTTCCTCTCAACCAGGTGGAGACCAATATCAAGATTCAAAAAGAGCTGTGCAAGGGAGCTCCGTTCTACGTGCTCGGTCCGCTCGTTACGGATGTGGCGCCGGGATACGACCACATCACCTCGGCCATCGGCGGAGCGATCGCCGGCGCTGCGGGAGCGGATTTTCTCTGCTATGTGACTCCTTCCGAACATCTGCGCCTGCCGGACCTTGAGGACGTGCGCGAAGGCGTGATCGCGTCGCGCATTGCCGCCCATGCTGCGGATATCGCAAAGGGCGTCAAGGGTGCGATGGAATGGGACAACGAGATGGCGCGCCGGCGCAAAGCGCTCGACTGGAAGGGCCAGATCGAGCTTTCGATCAACCCTGAACGGGCACGCAAGCTGCGCGAGTCAAGCCTGCCGCAGGAATCAGACGTCTGCAGCATGTGCGGCGAGTTCTGCTCCATGAAGGGCGTGAGCAAATATTTGAAGAAAGAAGACAGGGGCAAGAAGACAGAAGTCAGGGGTCAGGGGTCAGGGGTCAGGAGTCAGGAGTAAGACCGAGTAACGCAACGATGAATTTCACTCCCGCCCCCTGAGGGAGAGGGCCGGGGTGAGGGGTACGAGAGTATATTGAAAGTCGAGGTATGAAGACATTGAAGAACATCTTACTCGTTATCGCGCTGGTTATTTTTCCCGTCCTTGCTCGCGCTGCGACCGGTGCGCCGCCCACGATAATTATACAGCCGAAAAAGATCGGTCCCGGCGATATCGTCACCGTCGTTGTCACGAATGTTGCCGGACCGGTGGAAGGCGCGTTCAATGGCAAGAAGGTTTACTTTAATAGTGCGAAGGCCTCCTATAAGGCAGTTCTCGGCATCGACCTGAACAATGAGCCGGGGATCTATCCGCTTGAGGTCATGAGCAATGGCAGGAAGCTTGTTAAGAACATCAAGATCATGAAGAAGAGATATCCGCTCCAGCGGCTCACGTTGCCCGAGGACATGGTTGTCCTCTCGCCCGAGAACGAGGCGAGGGCTGAACTGGACCAGAAAAAGAACTCTGCTCTCTGGCCAGTCGACTCGGCGCGCGTCTGGAAGGGGAACTTCATCGATCCCCTGCCGGGGAAAAAGATCGGCACCCCGTTCGGCGTCAGAAGGATCATCAATAAAATTCCGAAGAATCCGCACTCAGGCGTTGACATTACGGCCGACGAGGGAGACCCGGTGCTGGCACCCAATGACGGAGTGGTGGTGCTGGTGGATGATCAGTTCTATTCCGGGCACAGTGTTGTTCTCGATCATGGACAGGGGATCTACACCATGTTCTTTCATCTCTCGAAGATCAACGTAAGGTACGGGCAGGCGGTCATGAAGGGTGACGTGATAGCACTCGTGGGTTCCACCGGCCGCGCTACCGGCGCCCACCTGCACTGGGGTGTGCGCGTGCAGGGCGCGAAGGTAGATCCGCTGGAGTTGATTAAACTCAAATTGGAATAAAGAAGCAGGAGACAGGAGAACGGACATCTGTTTTTTTTCTGACTTCTGGATTCTGGCTCCTGACTTCTCGAAAATTATGCTCAAAGTCCTCTCCATTGCAGGCTCCGACCCTTCCTCAGGCGCGGGAATCCAGACCGACCTCAAGACCTTTCACGCCCTCGGTGTTTTCGGCATGGCAATTCCTACAGCGCTTACCATCCAGAACAGCAGGGGCGTATCCGGCGTTCACACCATCAGACCGAATGTATTGTCTCAGCAGATCGATGCGCTGCTGTCGGATATCAGGCCCGATGCGGTCAAGACCGGAATGATCATGACCAGACAGAATGTGGAAGCCGTGGCTGCAGTCCTCAAAAAGTACAATATCAAGAACATTGTGATCGATCCCGTGCTCAGGTCGAGTTCAGGCAAGACGCTGCTTCAATCCGCTGCGCTCGCTTCATTCAAGAAAAATCTCCTCCCCCGGGCATTGATCGTGACACCCAATATCCCGGAGGCGGAGGTCCTCGCAAAGATGTTGATCAGAAAAGACTCGGACATGGATTTCGCCGCTGGAAAGATCCTCGACATGGGGCCGGCATATGTGCTCATCAAGGGAGGGCATGGGAATGGTCCCGCTATTGATACCTTATACGGCGGCAAAACCGTGCTCAGCTTCTCCACATTGCGTCGAAAAGGCGAGTTTCACGGCACTGGTTGCGTACTTTCGTCGGCAATAACTGTGTTCATAGCACGGGGACTGCCGGTGGAAAAGGCTGTGGAAAAGGCGAAACAGTTTGTGGATAAGATGTTGATATCCGCGAGGCCGGTGGGGAAGAGCAAGACGAAATATTTCCAATTTTGAAATGGTGGATCGGATGGCAGCGAAACGCGATATATATCAGACAAGGATTTATTGTCTCTTCACGAACTTCCGTCGTACACTGTTCATGCCATTATTAACATCGCGACGACCGGAATGGTCAAGATGAGCGTACTGATCACCCACCATTGAGAATCACCATCACCCCGCAACCTGACCTTCAATGCCCTGAACGCGGTAAACAACGCCGCGAACCCGCTCCCGAGGGCGATCACCAGCGCCAACAACCCACGCGTTCTGCATCCCAGCATATTGATCGGCGACAGGGCCACAGCGAAGAAGAACATTGTTATCAACGCGGGATACACGATGTGGCGGCTGTTTGCGCTTATTTTGGCCGATGGATTCATAGACACAAATACACTTGATTTTTTTGGATGGTTCAGATAAAGAAATTTATGTTTTTTGGGTCTCTTTGAGTTCTTTGCGGCAAAGAAGGGCAAACCGCCTTTATCAGGTTTATCTCCTGATCCCGGAGCTGCTCTGGATAGCCTGGTACAGGCGTTCTACCAGTGCCTGATTGTAGCCATGGGAGGTCATGTTGGCGGTAATGCGTCCCCTGATGGAGAAGCCGAGGAGATAGAGGTCTCCGATCAGGTCCAATATCTTGTGGCGAACGAATTCGTCGGGATAACGGAGCTCGGTGTTGATGACCTTGCCATCATACATGATGATGTGAGAATTGAGATACCCGCCACCGACCTTTCCAAGCTTCTGGGCCATTTCGATATTCTCGAATGTGTTGAAGGAGCGGGCGGGGGCTATCTCCTTTGCAAAAGACGCCTTTTCAGGATTGAAGGTGAGGATCTGTTCGCCTATGGGCGGAAGGTAGTCAACCCGCATCGATATTTCGAACCCGTCAAATGGCATTGCATACAGATGTTTTTCATGCTTCTCCTCGTTTCCCACCCCGATCTTCTGACGGATGACGGCAACCTTGGTGAAGGCGGACTGCTCCACAATCCCGGCCTCTTCGATGAGGCCGCAGAAGCCCATGGCGGAACCGTCGATGTTCGGTATCTCCTCATCGACCTTTATGAGCACGTTGGTTATGCCGTACATCGAAAGAACCGCCATCAGATGTTCAACCGTGCGCACCCGCCGCCTCCCGTTGTCCAGGGTGGTGGAATTGGCGACAAAGGTTTTCGAGGTGACTGTCCGGGAGAAATTTTCAAGGGACGTGATATGTCCGCGGATGGTTTGACCGTCAAGAGTTTGAAAGATGATCCCTTCGTTGATCCCCAGGGGGCTCAGGATAATGCCGGTGTTCCGGCCGCTCAGGAGCCCGATGCCGTTCAGGACCACATTTCCTCTGAGAGTGCGCTGAGGTTCCGGAGAATCCACCACTTCCACCATGCCCGGAGGCATCGAAAGGTCGGCATTGACGATCTCAAGCCTCGTATCCGACGGCAGGGTCGCGCCGCTCCCGGAAGGTCGATGCTTAAGTGCGGACTCCACCTTGTCGAGCAAAACCTCGAGATGCAGCGGTTTCTCCAAAAAATCATAAGCGCCGGCCTTGATGGCGGCAACCGCCGCCTCGATACCGGCATGTCCGCTCATCATGATGACGGGGAGCGCGGGCAACCGGTCATGCAGACGTTTCAGGAGCTGCATCCCGTCAATGCCGGGGAGCCAGACATCCAGCAGGACGAGGGAAGGCTCCATGGTATCGAGCTCCTGCCAGAAGCTCTCCGCATCCGGAAACACGCTGGCCTGATACCCCTCATCCTTCAGGATGCTCGCCACCGTGGAACAGATGGAAGATTCGTCGTCTACAATACAGATAGGGTTCATATAAGGTTATGTCGATGTTCCTCTCGGGTTGAAGTGAGGATAGAGTAAAACAATGAAGGTCATTTGTCAAGAGCAGGCTGTTTGGAAGGGCCGCCTTCCGTTGGCGGTGAGCGATATTGTTTCAAACCCGCGCAAGGCAATTCACGGCATTCCAGCAAATGCAGATGTACCCCGCTTGATTTCATGGAAAAGCAATTTCATGCCGCCACGTAAGTGCCCCGGCCGTTTCCTGTGCCCGATACGTCGCAAACGTCACCCGATCCACGGTAAGTTTGCAAGGCTTCCTGGGAAAAGAAGCTATTCTCTCGGATACCACACTGCCCGGAAAGGCCGCCGCGTACAGTCCAATGGTTACGTGGGGAGAATAGGTGCTTCGGGCGATATCCATTCCATTGGTCAGGAAGAGGGTCCTCAACCGTTCTATCCCGCCCTCCGGATCAGCGACTTCCAGGTATGGCGCGGATGCAAAGCTGTTCAGTCCGCCGATCTCCACGGTAAAGGGCTTAACAGCCGCCGATCTCAACGACTGCGCATGGCGTTCGAACTGCTCAACGCTGTAATCGTCAGCGTAACGCGCCGTATCGGCTAAAAAGCCACAGACAAAGACCGTGATATGCGGCTGTCGCTGATAGGGCTGGATGAGGAATTCGGAAAGATGTTCTCTCGCGGCGCGGACTTTTTGAGAAACCTCCATGCTATTGAGTTCAATGAGCCAGACGGAGTAGTCCTGACGTCCGTGATGCCAATCGGGAAGGTCACAGGTATCCGAGAAGATGGTTTTGTCC
>JBARBN010000020.1:0-6787 GCA_049793155.1 Nitrospirota bacterium | reverse complement strand
CCAGTGGCGCTGGCGGTCGTGGTGCCAGCCACGGCGAGGCTTGACGGAGTGAAGCTGATCGTGCCGATGGTCTGAGCTGCTGCAGCAACGGTTATGTTATTCGTTACCTGCGGCGCGGCGTTGTAGTTTGCGTTACCGGCCTGGTTAGCGGCGATCGTACAGGTACCAGCGGTCACGCCGGTCACTGCAGCGCCGTTAGTGCCGCTGACCGTGCAGACGTTGGTTGTCAAAGAGATGAAAGTGACCGCAAGGCCGGATGTCGCAGTAGCGCTGGCAGTCGTGGTGCCGTTCACAGCAAGGGTCGATGGGATGAAACTGATTACACTGATGGACTGAGCCGCGGCACCAACTTCCGTTGTAAAACTCCAGGAATAGATACTTGCGAGTGGATTCCCTGCAATATCTGTAGCTGCCGTATATATCGTCGCAGTGTACGCCGTGTTGTACGCTAAGGGCAGTGTAGGCGTGAAGAAAACAATTGCACCGCTTGTCTTTATATTCCCCAAGACAGGTGTTTGAGTCAATGAATCGGTAAGACTAAAAGCTGTCGGCGTAATTGAGCTCACGAGCATCGTCTCACTGAAGAGAGCAACTATCTGACTATAGACCGGCACATTTGAAGAAGTCGGGTAGTTGGCCAGAACCTGCGGCGGTACAGCGTCCGACGCAAGCGGTTCTGTAGTAAAACTCCAGGAATAGCCGGATAGTGGATTGCTCGACAGGTCCGCAGCTGCATTGGTAATGTTAACTGTGTAGATGGTTGACGGGGTAAGAGGATTGCTTGGTGTAAATACGGCATTAGTTCCGTAATACTGTATGTCGCCGGGGATCGTCGAAGTTCCATCGCTGACGATAAAAGTTGAAAGGTTAATGGTTGATACGTTCATCGGTTTGCTGAATGTAACACTGATCGGAGTATTCACCGATACGGAGGTGGCGCTTGAAGCAGGAATGATTGAGCCTGCTACAACGGACGGCGGGTTGACGTCATTCCCCGCACCGGTCCTGAAATTTGCGAGAAAAGCACCAGTCATGGCATTCCCTGCCAAATCCTTTACTCCTGGTGTTGTTACAATGACCGTATAATCGCTGCTGGGTAATAGTGGATGATCTGGTTTAATAATGGCTGCTGTTCCAAAAGGGGTTACCGTGCAGATTGGATTCCCGCTACCATTAATGATTATTATAGAAGCTTGTGTGATCGTGGACGGATCCATCGGCTCACTGAACATGACCACGATAGCGGTATTAGGACTTACACCTGTCGCACGGTTGGAAGGCTGGACATCGACGACCCTCGGTGGTGTAGTATCCTGCTGCACGTCTATACCCGTGATGAAAATATACCCGTAGGGACTGCCCATGGCATTCCCGGCCAAATCCTTGACGCCTGCTCCAACAGCCACCGGATAGATGGTCGTTGGGTTAAGATTTGATGTTGGCTTAAAGATCGCAGTCACACCCGAATAGGTCACCGAACCCTGAACATTACTGTTCCCGGTTGAAACGCTGATCGTTTGCCCATTGATGGATGACGCATCCATTGCTTCGCTGAACGTTATGATGACAGAACTGTTGATCGGGACATTCTGCGCCCCATTAGCGGGCAAAACGGAGATCACCGTTGGAGGCGTTGTATCAGACGGCGGCAGCGGCCCCTTGCCACCGCAAGAAGATAGGACAAAAATTGCCAGTGAGAGCACAAATAGTATGAGAGAATATCGCTTTATAATCAGTTTGGCGGACTCAGCCATCGAAATCACCTCTCGCATATTAACGCGTAAAGCCATAGTACAAATTAAAATACCTTTCGTAATTCAAATGAGAACCTGTTGTTAAAGTAATTATACGAGTAAACGTCGGGAGAATATACGTTGGTATATCGGTAATCCAGAGCAAGCGTGAGATTTTCAGCGAGCAGATGTTCAAACCGCGCTCCCGTGAGGTATCTGTCCGTTTTCGCATGGACCAGATAATCTTTCAAGCGGTACGCGCCAAGATCGAGAATGATCTTTGATTTTGTCGTTAACGCATGATTCAGCGTACCAGTCACTTGATAGCTTGAGGTTTCGAGGTGCTTATTTATAACGTTCCGGTATTCTATCAAACCGCCGGAAACACTCAGAGAACTCCTCTCGACGGCTTTACTGATAGTTGCCAGATAGCGGTCCTCTCTTCGTAATATCAGGATAGGGTCGGGGATGAAGCGCAAACCAGTTTCATAGGTAACGGTCATTGTGGAATAACGGTGGATGAAACTGGCATCCCAAAACACCTGGCTGGTTTTTTCCGCGCCCTTGTTGTCAAACCAGCTGTTGCCTACTCTTATCGAGAGAGTGGAGTTCGCGACATACTCATATTTCTGACCAAGAAACACGTCATCCTGCGTGTACTCCTGAAGTCTGTTCTTGTCCAGAGTATGCTTGACACCGGCGATCATGATCATTCTTTGCGAAAGCTCCTGCTGCAACCCGGTATAGACGTCATGCTCTGTCTCGTCGATCGCGGTCGGGTCCTTGTACCAGGTATTCGAATAACTGTATCCTGTTGTAACGGTCATTTGAGAGGTAGGTCTCGTGATAAAATAGGGGTTTACTGTCAGGGTGTTCCTGTCTGTCTGGTTCACAAAGGTGCTTTCCTGAGTGTAGTCTCTTGTAGGATCGATGGATATCCTTGCATAATTGTCCCGTAAATCCAGGAAGACATATTCATCTATGATCCTGGTGTGGTTTGCGAGGTTGAGTGCGTGTGTTCTATCTTCTTTTATATAATATCGCGCAAAATAGCGATAATCGTAAAGATAGTTCACATCCCAGTCCCAGAGATGAGCTTTATACATAAGACTGATCGAGGGAGCGATCCGCGAAATATAATCGTAGCTCCTGTTCTCAGGCACCAGAAATATATTATCATTATACTCCTCACCGAGCGTAATGCTCGGTTGTATCCGGAATTCTGCACCTTCGGCATAATAGGGCGTCATGGCTGACCATGCTCCCAGGATCATGACCAGGAAGTAAGCAAGGGCGTTGCCGGTTTTGCTTTTCAGCGCGAGGCCGCGTTGGTGGAAATCATGTCCAGTCGTTAAAGTATTAATAGATATTCTCAATGTTTGCCGGAGAAGTAAAATACGTCGGACAATGCTTCGCCCTCTCAGTTACATACAGCGAACCAAGGGGGGAGGATCATGAAAAAATAAAACAGCTGGTGGACCTACTACATTCGTGCAGGCTGAAGGCTGAAGAATATCTGTTTGAATTCCTCTAAAACATCAACCTTCAGTCGATCCACCTGTTTTTATTGCGTCAAGCCAGTTCAACATCCTCTGCGCAAATCTTGAGGCCTACACTTCTGCCAAGAATGTCGATATTGATAAGAAACATCTGGCGGCCTTCCCGTTTTGCCAGGATGCCGACAATACCACTCAGCGGGCCATGCTTCACTCGCACTGCGGTGCCTTCCTTGAACGCAGGGAAGACATCGAGCTGTTCCCCGCTTTTCAACATGGCCCTGAGAGATATGATCTCCTCCGGCAACACGGATGTCGGCTGACCGGGCTCAAGCGAAATGAAACTCACGGATCCGCGGGTCTTCAAGACGTTCAAAAATGCATCGGGTTGCGGTTTAAGGTGAACAAATAAGTACCCGGGGAAGAGAGGAAAATTCACAATTTTTTTTCTGTCTTTCCATTGACGCTCTCTTGAAACAGATGGCAGAAAGGTCTCGATGTTCTTCCGGGTGAGTTCTTCCGCGGAGACGAACTCGTGACGTGATCTCACCCGGAGTGCATACCAGTTTTCGGTCATTATTGAATTAAGCACGTGCGCTCTTAACCATCCCCGCTAACTTTTTTCAGCGTTTCTTCTGCTTTTTCCCATGGCGATCGTCCTGGTAATAGTGTTGATAGTGGTGGTAATACTTTCCATCCAGGCTGGCGGCACTAGCGTCGTTATAAACAACACCAAGCACAGCTGCGCCTTTCAGGATCTCGAACATTTGGGTGACCCCTTTGAGAGTAACTCCACCCTCTTTAACTACGACGAGTACTCCATCAACAAGCATGCTCAACGCCTGAGTTTCAGAAAACAGAAGTATCGGCGGCGTATCAATGATTATATACCGGTCCCGGTATCGGTGCTTGATCTCCATCAAAAAATCCTTCATCCGCTGCGATGCAAGGAGTTCGCCGGGGTTCTCCACTTTTTTCCCCGCCGACATAAATGATAGTTTCGGTATGCCGGTCTTCACCATGGCGCTTCCAGCATCGATCCTGTCTTCCAGACAGTCAGCAAGGCCGACGCGGGGGGTGAGACCAAGATACTCGTGAAGTGACGGCCGCCGCAGGTCCGAATCGATCAGCAATACCGTCTGTCCATATTCCCGGGCAAGCATGACGGCAAGATTCGCGCTCGTGACGCTTTTCCCCTCGCCACTGACCGAGCTGGTCACCATAAGTGTGTTCCGAAACTCATCCCTGGTCATTCGCAAAAGTACGGTTTTCAGTTTCCGGTATTCTTCAGCAATGGGAGAATCAGTGTTCAAATAGCTGATAATAGAGGGATTGTTCGGATGCATCGTCGTCATTCCTTTAGCCTCCGCAGGTTCAAAACGGACAGCCCTTGTCTCAACAGCACTGCCGCCGTTCGTATCGCTCGATTTATTTCGGCTGATCGCCTTTTCCAATGCTTTTTGTACTTCGTTCATCTTGTTTTTCCTAACACGGTGGTCGGTAATATCAAAAAATCAATCCCCGCGATTAAAATTAATACTTTCGTTCGATGAAGCAATCCCTATGCCGAAAAAATTAACGCCATGAATCGTTTCTTATCAGTTAGTTAAACTGAATCTCCGAATATCAATTCGTGGAAACTATCTTTTTTGGACAGTCTATTTTAGCTTAGCGAATCTTTTATTAATTGCTCCCTAGTGTTTTCCTAAGGTAAGTCGGGATGAAAATATTTTGATGACTAATTGACTAACCAAGCAAACCAAGGTTTTCCAGAACTATGACCGCCCCCAAGAGTATCACGAACAATCCGGATAAGGTATAAAAGAAAAAATCTTTTCTCCTCGACTTGATTAATGCTTCAGGGTTTTGAATATGCGGGATAATCGCAAGCACGGGGATGCCCAAACTCTTGACCATATCAACGTTCTTGATGGAATCATCGAGGATATCGAGGAGCACGATAAGACCGACGGCAAGCGCAATCCCTCCAACGATGCCCATGTAGATGATCATGACACGGTTTGGGCTGACCGGCTTGATGGGCAGGACGGCCGGGTCCACGATCCTGAATGTACCCGCTCTGTCCTGCAACTCCGCCTTCGTAGACACCTCTGATTTACTGTAGGCCGCTGCCATTTCGTCATACATCTTTTTGCTGGATTCTCGATCGCGCTCAAGGATGACAAGTCGATTCTTTACGTTTAAAGCGTGCTCCAGTTTTTTTTGTGAAATATCATATTTTGCCTTATATGCCTCGATCTCAGACTTTACTTTGATCACCTCAGGATGATTTTCCGTATACTGAACAAGAAGATCATCGAGCCGCTTTTGCAGTTCAAGGTATCTGTTATATGCAACAATACTCTCGTCTTTCTTCAGCGCCGCAATCTCTGCGTCGATTTTATCTACTTTTTCCTTGAACTGGTTAATCTGGTCAAGAAGGAACCGGTTTGCACCAGAGGAGTCCGATCTCTTAGAACCTATGTTCGTCTCAATATACTTGCCGACCACATTATTCACATAATCCCTTGCAAACTGTGGGTCCCGGTCCCGAAAAGAAACCGTAAAAAAGTCAACATCTCTCCCGCTTCCTCGGCTGAACTCGATCGCGATCTTCGTCCTGTCCTGCGTACTCTTTAGCAGGCCCTCAACCTGTGCTTCTGTCAGCCCTCGCATATTGATGCCGAGATCGCCGATAACTTTTAAAATGAGGGTCCTGCTCTTCATGATCGTCGAAAGCGCTGTAGCCCTGTCATCGACCGACTGTGTCCCCCCGATATTTTTAAGGGCATCATTTAAAAAACTTTTTTCAATGGCAACCACGGTGTTTGCCTCATAGACCGGTGGTATGAAATGGCTTATGATGACCACTGAGGTAATAATGAAGGCCGCTGTGATCGCAAAAAGGTAACGCCGTTTAAGAATAAGTTGAAGATAGCGTTGTATATCCAGTCCTTCGGATTGTTCCACGTCCGTTCTCCTAGCCCGGATAACCCGGAAAACCATTTAACAGGGTCACAGGATAAAATTAGGATAAAATATATTCACATCCTCTTCATCCAGCTCATCCCGTCATTTTGTCTAAGATCTGTTTATTTCTTCTCCTGTTGAGAATAACTTGTCTCTCTTCAAACTAAAAAATGCTTTCCTTGACAACGATATAATCACCCGGTAGAAGCCGGGCGTTCTGGGAGAGGTCGCCGTCATTGATCAGCTTTTTTATCTTGACGTTTATCGTGGTCTCATGGGCGCCATTTTTCCGATAGATCATAGTATCATTCTGGCTCGCGTATTTCGTGAACCCCCCTGCTTCGAGAATTGCCGCCATGACGGTAAGACCATCACGATAGGAGATCGACCGTGGCGTATTCACGGCGCCCATGACATACACATTCGTGTCATTATAGCCGGGAATGAAGACGACATCGTTCGGTTCTATGACCACATCTTCGGCAATATTTCCACCGACGAAGAGATCGTAAAAGTTTTGCTTAATTTTTTTTCCATTTCTAAGCACGTAGGCGTTCTTTAAATCGCTGTTTCGAGCACTATTGGATG
>JBARBN010000019.1:0-32528 GCA_049793155.1 Nitrospirota bacterium | reverse complement strand
CGCTCGCCGAAGGCGTGGAGATGGTGATGCCGGGCGACAACATGACGTGCACGGTTGAACTGATCACTCCGATCGCGATGGACAAGGGTCTGCGTTTTGCCATCCGCGAGGGCGGCAGGACCGTGGGAGCAGGGGTCATTACCGAGGTAATCGAGTAGGAGTGCATAGAAAATTCACCCTTACTAATTGGGGAAGGAAAAGCCCGTGACACAGAAGATCAGAATACGATTAAAAGGATACGATCACCGCTTGCTAGACCAGTCTGCGGTAGAGATCATGGATACGGCAAAGAGGACTGGAGCCAAGGTATCGGGACCCATTCCGCTTCCGACCAGGATCAATCGCTGGACGGTGCTCCGCTCTCCCCATGTAGACAAGAAGTCTCGAGAGCAGTTTGAGATCAGGACTCATAAACGGCTGATGGACATTCTGGATCCCACTCCACAGACCGTGGATGCGCTGATGAAGCTCGATCTTGCGGCAGGCGTTGATGTGGAGATCAAGCTTTAAAAAAGAAACCGGCCACGCCCTGGCGTGGGTGAGGGGATAGGCAATGAACAAGGGAATCATCGGAAAAAAGATAGGCATGAGCCAGCACTACAGCGGCGGGGAGCTCATCCCGGTCACCGTCATTCAGGCTGGCCCGTGTACGGTGGTGCAGAAAAAGACCACAGAGCATGATGGATACGAGTCAGTCCAGCTTGCTTTTGCTGAGGAAAAGAAACAGGGCCGTATAACGAAGGCCCTTGCCGGCCACTTTAAAAAGTCGAATGTGCAGCCCCATCGGTTCTTGCGGGAGTTCCGCACCGGGGACTTTGAGCAGGGGCAGGTGGTGACCGCTGACATTTTTAAAAAAGGCGAATTGATTGCGGTGAGCGGTGTTACAAAGGGTAAAGGGTTTGCTGGCGTGATGAAGAGACACAATTTTGCGGGCGGACCCGGCGGTCACGGCTCCATGTTCAACCGTGCACCGGGATCGATCGGCGCAAGCGCCTATCCGTCAAGGGTATGGCCGGGGAAAAAACTTCCCGGACACATGGGTGTGGTCAATCAGACTATTAAGAATCTAGAGATCGTTGAAGTCCGGCCGGATCAGAACCTTTTATTTGTCCGCGGAGCTGTACCGGGCGGCGTAAACGGTCTGCTCCTTATCTACAAGGCTGATTAAAAGAAAAAACAGAGGGTTATTGAAATGCCATCAGTCTCAATGGTAGACCAGAACAACAAAAAAGTGAAGGATGTGGAACTTCCGGGACTTTTCTCAACGGAAGTAAGGCCGCATCTCATGCACGCAGCGGTGGTGAACCAGCTCGCGAACAGGCGTGCAGGCACTGCATCCACGAAGAACAAGGCACTCGTGAGCGGCGGCGGAGCGAAACCATGGAAGCAGAAAGGCACGGGCAGGGCTCGCTCTGGAAGCAACCGCTCTCCGCTCTGGAGGCATGGCGGCACCTGCTTCGGTCCCATGCCGAGGAATTATTCCTATGCCCTTCCGAAAAAGGCAAAGCGGGCTGCGCTTATTGATGCACTTGCATCAAAGCTCACTGAGAACAGACTGGTGCTCATTGAGAAGCTTGAACTCGCAGAGCCTAAGACCGCGCTGGTTTCCACGATGCTTGAAACGCTCGGGGTGCAGGAAAACGCCCTTATCCTGATCACGTCGGAGAACAAAAACCTGACCCTGGCCGCCCGGAACATTCCGACGGTCAAGGTGCTCAGGATGGACAATATCAATGTCTATGATTTGCTCAAGTACCGCTACCTCATTACGACGCAGGACGCCCTTAACTCCATGCAGGAGGTTTTCGGTAAATGACGATTGACATGTACGACATCATCCGCGTTCCACGGATAACGGAAAAAGGCGCGCGGCTGAAGGAAAAGAATAATGTTCTGACCTTTGAAGTGAAGGTTGATGCAAATAAGGTACAGGTGAAGAAGGCGATAGAGGGAATCTTCAAGGTGAAGGTCGCCGATGTGACCACGGTTAAGAACGCTGGCAAGAACAAACGGGTCGGTCAGCGGTTAGGCCGCAGATCGGACTGGAAAAAAGCGTACGTTACGCTTAAGCCAGGTGAAAAGATCGCTATATTCGAGGGTGCGTAAATGCCGGTAAAATCCTATAATCCAACATCTCCTGGAAGACGGTTCCAGACCTCTTCAACGTTCGAAGAAGTAACGCGAAGCACGCCGGAAAAATCACTGCTCGCCAAGCTCAACCAGAGCGGCGGCAGAAACAACCGCGGAAAAATAACCGTACGGTATCGCGGCGGCGGGCACAGGAAAAAGTACAGGATCATTGATTTCAGGCGAGACAAGATCGGGATCCCTGCAAAAGTGGCGCAGATAGAGTACGATCCGAATCGCTCGGCAAGAATAGCGCTCCTTCATTATGCGGATGGCGAGAAGCGGTACATTCTGGCTCCGCTTAGCCTGAAGGTGGGCGACAGTGTCATGTCAGGGCCGGATTCCGATATCAAGCCGGGCAATGCTTTGTCGATTACATTGATACCCGTTGGTACCACCCTTCACAACGTGGAGCTCAAGCTTGGGTCCGGCGGTCAGCTTGCGCGGAGCGCGGGCGCATCGGTGCAGCTCCTGGCGCGTGAAGGCGAATATGCCACGCTTCGGCTCAACTCCGGGGAAGTACGAATGGTGCGTTCCGAGTGCATGGCGACCATTGGCCAGGTGGGGAATCTTGATCACGAGAATATCAGCATCGGCAAGGCCGGCAGGGCCCGCTGGATGGGTATGAGACCGAGGGTCCGTGGCGTGGTGATGAATCCCGTCGACCATCCGCTTGGCGGCGGCGAGGGCAAGTCCTCCGGTGGAAGGCCCGGGTGCTCTCCATGGGGTCTTCCTGACGGCAAGAAGACGCGGAATAACAAGACAACAAACAAGTTTATTATATCGAGAAGAACCAAGAGCAGGTAGCAACATTCCGCGAATGTTGAATTGGAAATTGAGGGCTGCAAATTTAAACCTCCAGTTTTCAAATTGAAACTTACAATTGCGATTCGCAGCAACGGAGGACACGGTGCCGAGATCAGTTAAAAAAGGCCCTTTTATAGACGAAAGCCTCATGAAAAAAGTTGAGGCCATGAACACTATGGGCGAAAAAAAGATTACGAAGACGTGGTCGCGCAGATCGACGATTACACCGGATTTCGTGGGACACACCCTGGCGGTGCACAACGGGAGGAAGTTTATTCCGGTGTATATCACCGAGAACATGGTCGGCCATAAGCTCGGTGAATTTTCTCCGACCCGGATGTTCAAGGCTCATAGTGGGTCAAAGGCCGCAGAAAAGACGAGCGCGCCGAAGTAATACTCAAGAACGCCGTGTAGAAGAGTAGAGTGAGGGTAATGAGATGGAAGCAAGCGCAACAATAAGACATATACGCATTACGCCGCGCAAGGCGAGGCAGGTCATAGACCTTATCCGGGGCAAGATGGTGGGAGATGCACTCAATATTCTCACGTTCACGCCGCTCCATGCTGCACGTATAGTCAAGAAACTTTTGGATTCCGCGTTAGCGAATGCCGAGCAAAAAAAGGTGGGAGATCCGGATGCGCTCAAGGTGACAAAGGCCTACGTGAACCAGGGTGTTACCATGAAGCGGATGCGGGCCCGGGCCATGGGCCGCGGCAATACTATTAGAAAGCGGACCAGCCACATAACGCTGGTACTCTCAGCGTAGTCATACCATACGGAGGCATCATGGGACAGAAGGTTCATCCGATCGGGTTCAGGCTCGGAATTATAAAAACATGGGATTCACGCTGGTTCTCCCAGAAGAATTATGCAACGTTGCTTCATGAGGATCTCAAGATCCGCAAGATCGTTAAGGAGAGGCTCATGCACGCAGGGGTCTCCAAGATTGAGATAGAGCGCGCAGGCCAGAAGGCAAAGATCAACATACATACGGCCCGGCCCGGCATTATCATCGGTAAAAAAGGTGCTGAGGTGGACAAGCTCAAGAAAGACCTTGAGACCATGACCGGGAAACAGATGTACATAAATATCCAGGAGATCAGACGTCCGGAGCTCGATGCTCAACTTGTAGCTGAGAATATAGCGCTCCAGCTGGAGCGCAGGATAGCCTTTCGCCGGGCTATGAAGAAGTCAGTGACCTCAGCGCTCAGGCTGGGGGCCCAGGGTATCAAGATAATGTGCGCCGGAAGACTGGCGGGCGGCGAGATCGCGAGAACCGAATGGTATCGTGAGGGCCGGGTGCCGCTCCATACGCTGCGGGCCGACATTCAGTATGGCTTCTTTGAGGCCAAGACCACGATGGGTCAGATCGGCGTAAAAGTTTGGATCTATCGGGGTGACGTGCTCCAGGTGCCGAAGCCAACCGCCATCGCATAAAGGCCTTATTGGAGACCTGAGATTACCGAGATAAAGGATTTATATTATGTTAGCGCCCAAACGAGTAAAGCACAGAAAGATGCACAAGGGAAATATGAACGGCATTGCCTACCGGGGAGCGGAAGTAAGCTACGGTGAGTATGGGCTGAAGGTGCTGGAGCCGGGCTGGATCTCGAGCCGGCAGATCGAAGCGGCTCGTATTGCCATGACGCGCTACGTCAAGCGGGGAGGCAAGATCTGGATACGGATATTCCCCGACAAGCCCATTACCAAGAAGCCCGCGGAAACTCGCATGGGAAAAGGCAAAGGCGCACCGGAGTACTGGGTGGCCGTTGTGAAGCCCGGGCGCGTGCTTTATGAGATGGGTGGAGTTGACGAATCCGTGGCCAGGGAGGCGTTCAGGCTTGCGGCATACAAGCTGCCGATCGCCACGAAGTTCGTTTCCCGGGAGGCTGAAGTATGAAGACTATCGCAAAGGAACTGAGAGATCTGTCAAATGACGAACTGCAGACCAAGGCGGCTGATCTCAAAAAAGAATTGTTCAATCTCCGGTTTCAACAGGCTATGGGCCAGATCGAGAACCCGATGCGACTCAGGACATTGCGCCGGGACATCGCCAAAACCAAGACAATCTTAAAGGAAAAGTATGGAAGAGTATAAGAAGCGAAAAACATATATGGGACAGGTTGTCAGTGACAAGATGGATAAGACGGTGGTGCTCGCGGTAACCAGGCGTATTGCTCACGCGAAGTACACCAAGACCATCAAGCGGACCACCAAGTTCAAGGTCCATGATGAAAAGAACGAATGCAAGGTGGGCGACGTGGTCCGGTTCATCGAGACCAGGCCTCTCTCCAAAGAAAAAAGATGGAAGGTTCTTGAGATCGTCGAGAAGGCCAATCAATAAGTACAAAAACCCTTTCTGAGGATGAACTATGATTCAGCAGCAGACAGTATTGGATGTCGCCGATAATTCCGGCGCAAAAAAAGTGATGTGCATAAAGGTCCTTGGCGGAACGCGTAAGCGCTATGCCTCGCTCGGCGATATAATCGTGGTGGCCATCAAGGTGGCAATTCCCGAGGGACAGGCAAAAAAGGGAACGGTGGCCAAGGCCGTGGTCGTCCGGACAACAAAGGAAGTGCGCCGGCAGGACGGGTCGTACATCAAGTTCGACCGGAACGCTGCGGTGCTCATCAATGCATCAAATGAGCCCATCGGGACGCGTATCTTCGGACCCGTCGCTCGAGAACTCCGCAAAAAGAACTTTATGAAGATCATTTCACTTGCGCCCGAAGTTTTGTAGGTATGGTGTCGTTATCCATAACCAGGTTACGGAAAAATAGGATCAGGAAAAATGCAGATTAAAAAAAATGACAATGTGATGGTGGTTTCCGGCAAGGAGAAAGGGAAGCGAGGCAGGGTAATTGCGGTCTATCCGGCCACCAACCGGCTCCTCATTGAGAAACTTAATATGATCAAGCGGCATACAAAACCAAACCAGCAGCTCAGGCAGGGCGGCATTCTTGAGAAGGAGAGCCCCATTGCCGCCTCGAACGTAAGGCTTATCTGCGCGAAATGCGACAAGCCGACGGCCACGTCCCGGGCGACGCAGGGTGACGGTACGCGCAATCGCGTATGCAAAACCTGCAACGAGATCATTGATTGATGCGCATGCCGTCGGCGCAGCGTGAGGATGTCCATACTTAGTGAAATAGGGAAAAGATATCATGGCAGATAAGAAAGATAAAGATAAGGCAAAAGAGGCAAAAGGCGGCGACAAGAAGAAAGATGTTGCCAAGGCTCCCAAGGCGGCTGCGAGGCCGAAGGCTGCGACAAAGGATGCAAAGAAGGATTCCAAGACAGCCGAAGGCTCATCGGAATCCGTTGCCAAGAAGAGTGCACCGGAGCGCGTCCCGACGCCGAGGCTAAGGAAGCGCTATCATGACGTCGTGGTGCCGGCGCTCATGAAGGAATTCCAGTATAAAAATCCCATGCAGGCACCGAAGCTTGTCAAGGTGGTACTGAACGTAGGTCTGGGTGAGGCGATCACCAATGCCAAAGCGCTCGACCATGCCGCGGAGGAACTTGGAAAAATTACCGGCCAGCGTCCGGTCATTACCCGCGCAAAAAAATCTATCGCAACCTTCAAGCTCAGGGAGGGGATGTCGATTGGTTGTATGGTGACTCTCAGGCGCGAGCGCATGTATGAGTTCCTTGACCGATTTATCAATGCCGCGCTTCCCCGCATCAGGGATTTTAAGGGCGTTTCATCAAAGTCATTTGACGGGAGAGGCAATTATACGGTTGGTATCAAAGAACAGGTGATTTTCCCGGAGATTGAGTTTGACAAGGTCGACTCGGTACACGGACTCGATATCGTGATTGTAACGACGGCGAAGACCGATGAAGAAGGCAGGGCATTGCTCGGCCATCTGGGGATGCCGTACAGGAAGTAGTCCAACCGGATGGAGGGGACGGAGGAACAATGGCAAAGAAGTCTTTGATAGCGAAAGCATCGAGAGCACCGAAGTTTAAAGTTCGTAAATACTCCCGCTGTCCGCTGTGCGGTCGATCTCGGGGCTATCTACGGAAATTTGACCTGTGCAGGATCTGCTTCAGAAACAGGGCGCTCAAGGGAGAGATCCCGGGCGTGATCAAGGCGAGTTGGTAAGCAAAAGGGGTTTGAATCAATGATGACCGATCCTATCGCGGATATGCTGACGCGTATCCGCAATGCCAGTAAGGCAAAACATGAAAAAGTGGACATTCCCTCCTCCAAGCTGAAGGTGGAGATAGCGAAGATTCTGAAAGACGAGGGATTTGTCAAGAACGTGAAATTGGTAAAAGACCGCCGGCAGGGTCTGATTCGCGTGTATCTCAAGTACACGGAAGAAGAGGCCCCGGTTCTTCAGGGCCTGAAGCGGATCAGTAAACCCGGCTGCAGGGTGTATGCGGGTAATGATGCTATTCCCAAGGTGCTGGATGGTCTTGGCACAGCCATTCTGTCCACGCCGAAGGGGATACAGACCGGCAAGCAGGCGAAGAAGGACAACGTGGGCGGAGAAGTCCTCTGTCATGTTTGGTAATAGCAGTTAATTGAATTCGTCCAATCAGGATGTTAGGAGCTGTCATGTCGAGGGTTGGTAAAAAACCGATAGAAATCCCGTCCGGCGTCGAGGCCAAACTCGAGACCGGCAAAGTAACGGTCAAGGGTCCGCTAGGCGAGATCAGCCAGAATGTTAATCCAAAGCTGACCATCAAGAAAGAAAGCAATACGCTTGTGGTCGAGCGACCGTCAAATCAGAAGCTCTACCGCGAATTGCACGGGTTGACGAGAAACCTGATCGCCAATATGGTGACCGGGGTAAGCAAGGGGTATGAGAAAACCCTTGAGATTTCGGGTGTCGGATTCAAGGCTGCGGCGCAGGGGACAAATCTGATGCTGAGTCTCGGGTTCTCGCACCCGATCATCTATCCCATGCCCAAGGGGATCAAGGCGACAGTAGATTCCAAGCAGACCCAGATCACGCTCAAGGGAATTGATAAGCAGCTTGTGGGCCAGATCGCAGCGAATTTGAGAAGCCTGAAGAAACCGGAGCCATACAAGGGGAAGGGCATCAAGTACAGCACCGAGGTCATTAAGCGCAAGGAAGGCAAGGCTGGTAAGGGCGGGAAGTAGAAAATAATTCAGAATTTAGAATCGTTGATTTACTATCAGGATCAACGTTTACCATGATGACGGAGAAGAAACCGTGGCACAGAGCAAATTAAAAGCCAGACAGAGACGGCATGAGAGAGTCAGAAAGACCGTGTACGGAACGGCAGCGAGGCCGAGACTGAGCGTATACAAGAGCCTCAGCCATATCTACGCGCAGATCATTGACGATACCACCGGCAAGACAATTATTGCCGCGTCCTCGACGGAGAAAACGCTCCATGACGGACTGAAGCATTGCGGAAACGTTGAAGCGGCCAAGAGGGTTGGCGCGAGCATCGCGGAGCGGGCGATCGGCAAGAATATCAAGCTGGTCGTATTTGACCGCGGCGGGTATCAATACCACGGGTGTGTTAAGGCGCTGGCAGATGCCGCGCGCGAGAAGGGGCTCAGCTTTTAGGAAACGACGTTCAATTCGGAGGCGGCATTGGCAGAACGATATCAAAAATCAGCAGAGGAAAGCGACGGCCTGAAGGATAAACTGGTCTTCCTGAACCGCGTGGCCAAGGTGGTCAAGGGTGGCAAGCGCTTTAACTTCAGCGCGCTCGTGGTTGTCGGAGACGGCAAAGGGAAGATTGGCGTTGGTAAGGGCAAGGCAGCTGAAGCACCGGTTGCCATCAAGAAGGCTGTAGAACGCGCCAAAAAGAGCATGATCCAGATCTCTCTGAAAGGCGACACAATTCCACACCAGGTGCTTGGGCACTATGGTGCCGGCAAGGTATTGCTCAAGCCAGCTTCTGAAGGTACTGGTTTGATCGCAGGCGGCGCGAGCAGGTCTGTGCTCGAGGTCGTGGGTGTCCGGAATGTGCTCTGCAAATCTCTCGGATCGAGCAATCCTCATAACGTGGTGAGCGCCACGATAGAGGGACTCATGAGACTCAGGAGTGCGGAGCAGGTTGCAACGCTTCGTGGCAGATCGGTGGAGGAGCTTGGATAGGCATGGCAAAATCCAATGATAAAAAACTGAAAATTACGCTTGTAAAAAGCGGCATTGCGCGACCGGGAAAGCATAAGGTTGTCCTGATCGGCCTGGGCCTAAAAAAAATGAACCACTCCGTCATTCGTTTGGACACACCGCAAATACGTGGCATGATCACCAAGGTATCTCACCTCGTTAAGGTGGAGGAAGCATAACGGAATCATTTGCACTACACATTTTGAAAACGGGTCAATGATGGTCGCGTGTAAATTATGAGATTAGAAGAACTGAAGCCCGTACCAGGGGCAAAGAAAAAAGCCAAGAGGGTCGGCAGAGGCCCTGGCTCCGGATCCGGCAAGACAGCGGGAAAAGGGCATAAGGGACAGAAGGCTCGCTCAGGTGGAGTGAAGGGCGCCGGCTTTGAAGGCGGTCAGATGCCTCTTCAACGCAGGATCCCGAAGCGGGGATTCACGAATATATTCCGCAAGGAGTATTCCGTGGTGAACCTTCAGGACCTCGAAGCAATGGCCGGCAATGACCCCATTACACCCGAGATGCTCATGCAGAAAGGTCTGATCAAGGATATGAAGACCGGCGTTAAAGTGCTCGGCATGGGTGAGCTGAAGGCGAAACTTATAGTACGCGCGCACAAGTTCAGCAAGAGCGCAGTGGAAAAAATCCAGGCCGCCGGCGGAAAAGTCGAGGTAATCTGATCCTTGTTCACAGGCCTGAAGAATATATTTAATATTCCCGAGCTCAGGAAGCGGATCGTTTTCACCCTTCTTATGCTTGCAGTATACCGGGTAGGCTGTCACATTCCTACGCCCGGCGTAAAGGGAGAGGCGCTGAGTCAGTACCTGCATCAGGCGGCAGCGGGTCTCATGGGTTTTTTCGATATGTTTTCGGGTGGGGCGCTTTCGAGGGTCACGATTTTTGCTCTCGGCATAATGCCCTATATTACTGCATCGATCGTGCTTCAGCTTCTTACCGTGGTAATCCCCCGTTTGCAGGCACTGGCCAAAGAGGGTGAGGCCGGCCGGAAAAAGATTACCGAGTATACACGGTACGGAACGGTAGTCATTGCCGGTTTTCAATCATTCTGGATGGCGGTAGGCATTGAGAAGATGGGTGACGGCGCTTTCGTGGAATCCACCGGCTGGTCTTTCCGCATCCTGACCATGATCACGCTGACGGCCGGCACAACGTTCATTATGTGGCTTGGCGAGCAGATTACCGAACGCGGGATCGGCAATGGCATCTCGCTCATCATATTTGCAGGTATTGTGGCGGGTTTTCCCCGCGCTGTGTCCAATACGGTGCAGCTTGCCCGATCCGGCGAGATCCCGTATTTTCTGGTAGCCGTGATACTTGTCATCATTATTGCTGTTATTGCGGCCATTATCATCATGGAGCGCGGTCAGAGAAAAATATCCGTCCAGTATGCGCAGCGGATGGTCGGGAGAAAAATTTACAAGGGCCAGAGTACCCATCTGCCGCTGAAAGTTAATTCGGCCGGCGTGATCCCGCCGATCTTCGCGTCCTCGATATTGTTATTTCCTGCGACGATCGCAGGGTTTACGCAGGTCCCGTGGATACAATCCATTGCACAGCAACTTTCACCGGGGAAATTGCTTTACACGACCGTCTACGTTCTGATGATCATTTTTTTCGCATATTTTTATACAGCGATCGTGTTCAACCCGGTAGATATCGCCGATAACCTGAAAAAATACGGCGGGTTCATCCCGGGCATCAGACCGGGCAAAAAGACATCGGACTATCTGTATCGTGTATTGACCCGCATTACCCTGGGCGGAGCACTTTATCTTGCGGCAGTTTGCGTTTTGCCGGATATCTTTTATAAATTTTTTAATGTCCCGTTTTATTTCGGTGGCACCTCGCTCCTGATTGTTATCGGTGTTGCGCTTGATACCGTATCGCAGATAGAGTCACACCTCATTCAAAGGCATTATGGAGGTTTCCTGAAAGGCGTTTCGATCAAAGGGAGACGGTAACATCGGGGAAGCATCATGATCATTCTCAAGTCCCTTCAGGAGATCGAGAAGATTCGGAAAGCCTGTTTGATTGTCGCGGATGTCCTGGAAGGCATTCGCGGAGAGGTCCGGCCGGGTGTCACGACGCAGGCACTGGATGAATTCGCTGAACGGCTCATCATAGCTGCGGGAGCCAAACCGGCGTTCAAAGGGTACCGGGGATATCCAAAGACGCTTTGTACTTCAGTGAACAATGAGGTTATTCACGGCATTCCCTCAAAGGGCGCTGTTCTCAAGCAAGGCGATATCATCAGCATTGATGTAGGAACGATCGTCGATGGATTCTACGGCGATGCGGCAATCACACTGCCGGTTGGCACGATAACACCCGAGGCTGAACGCCTGATCAGGGTTACTGAGGAATCGCTCCACCGTGGGATAGCCCAGGCCCAGGTTGGCAACCGGTTACATGATATTTCACATGCTGTACAAAGGCATGTGGAATCGAATGGATACTCAGTTGTCCGGGAATTTGTCGGACATGGGATTGGAAGAAGCCTGCATGAGGACCCGCAACTCCCCAATTTTGGAGCCGCAGGACAGGGCCCGAGGCTGAAACCGGGGATGGTTCTGGCGATCGAACCGATGGTAAATGTCGGGGGAAGCGCGACGATCATTCAGGCAGATAATTGGACGGCCGTTACCGCTGACGGAAGCCTGTCAGCGCATTTTGAACACACGATAGCCGTAATGCCTGATGGGCCGTGGATACTGACGAAAAAATAGTGAGGATATGGCAAAAGAAGATTCGATAGAGGTTCAGGGCACGGTGCTGGAAACACTTCCCAATGCCATGTTTCGGGTAGAGATGGAGAACGGCCACAAAATTCTGGCACATATATCAGGCAAGATGCGGATGCACTTTATAAAAATACTCCCCGGCGACAAGGTGACCGTGGAGCTCACGCCCTATGACCTGACCAGAGGAAGAATCACCTACCGATTCAAATAGAATCTCAACAGGTTTTGTTTGGTAGAATTTCAATCGAAAAGGAATGGAAGTAACCGGATATGAAAGTTCGCTCATCAGTTCGAAAAATTTGCCCCAAGTGTACGGTTATCCGTCGCAAGGGAATCGTACGCGTCATCTGTGAAAACGCGCGCCATAAGCAGCGGCAGGGATAAGGGACGAGTGTACGAGAGACGAAAGGACGAAGGACGAGAAAAACGTCTCTCGTCCGTCGTGTGATTGTTAAGGAGGAAGCGTGGCACGAATTGCCGGAGTAGATTTACCAAAAGATAAAAAAATAGGGATCTCACTTACCTATATTTTCGGAATAGGTCCGACTTCTGCAAAAAAGATCCTAGCCGAGGCGGGTATCGATCCGAATATCAAAAGCAATAATCTCACAGAATCCGATATTGTGAAGATCAGAACCATCCTTGACCGTGACTACACGGTGGAGGGGGATCTCCGCAGAGATGTGACGATGCATATCAAGCGATTGATGGACATCGGCAGTTATCGGGGGCTGAGACATCGCAGGGGACTGCCGGTGAGAGGGCAGCGGACAAAGACTAATGCTCGGACGCGAAAAGGACCCAAAAAGTCGGCGATGTCAGGCAAGGGAAAGAAAAAGGGCCTGTTGAAGAAGTAAAAGGAAATCACGTTTTGTTCGGGTGGAGAGAGATCACACCAGAGGCGATATAACGCGCATTGGAGAGCAGATGGCAAAGAAGGGTAAAGAAAAAAAGAATGTGGCGAATGGCGTAGCCCACATCCACGCTTCCTTTAATAACACGATTGTTACGATTACCGATACCTCGGGGAACGTAATCACCTGGTCGAGCTCCGGCAGCAAGGGATTTAAAGGCTCGAGAAAGAGCACTCCCTTCGCCTCACAGCTGGCTGCGGAGGCGGCTGCCAAAAAAGCGATGGAGAATGGCATGAGACAGGTCGAGGTTTACGTCAAGGGTCCGGGTACAGGCAGGGAATCGGCAATCAGGGCGATTCAGGCAGCCGGCCTCGAGATCGTAGCAATTAAGGATGTAACCCCGATCCCGCATAACGGGTGCAGGCCGCCGAAACGGAGACGTGTTTAAGCGGTATTCTGCTAATGCGTGCAGCAAATTGAACAATGAAAAAGTATTGCAGAAAACGCTTAGCCTGTTCTCAGACTAAAATACAAAATTATATTTTCACTTTATAATCCTCGCAGCGCGAGGCATGGAGGCATCACGTGGCACGGTATATTGGATCGGTTTGTAAGCTCTGCAGGAGAGAGGGGATGAAGCTCTTTCTTAAGGCTGAGCGCTGTTATACGGATAAGTGCGGAATCACCAGAAGAAGCTACCCGCCTGGACAGCACGGCCAGGGGAGGATTAAACAGTCAGAATATTGCATACAGCTCAGAGAAAAACAGAAAATTCGTCGCGTATACGGGGTGCTGGAGCGCCAGTTCCGCGGTTATTTTGAAAAGGCTGAACGGATGAAGGGTATTACGGGCGATAACCTTCTTCAACTCCTCGAAAGAAGATTTGATAACGTTGTTCAAAGAATGGGTTTTGCCGGATCCAAGAAGGAAGCCAGGCAGCTCGTGCGGCACGGGCATATGCTCGTGAACGGCAAGAAGGTTAACATCCCTTCCTATCTGCTTAAGGCCGGAGACGTGGTGGAGTTGCGGGAAAAGAGCCGGGGTATTGCGCAGATACAACAGACCCTCACTGCACTTGAGAAGCGGGGTTTCCCCACCTGGCTTGAGATCGACAAGGTGCTTTTTAAGGGAAAAGTGCTGGCACTGCCGGCCAGAGACGAATCGACGATGCCCACGGTGAAAGAACAGCTTGTGGTCGAACTCTATTCGAAGTAAGGTTATTGCCGAAGGTGAAAATATTCTGAGGACTACAGGATCACGGTGCTTCAGAGGATGCACTCGTGTTGACAAAGTCCTATGACAGTTTTTTCACTCCGTTATGGAGGAACAATGCTTAAAAAAGCAAAAGATTTCCAGATGCCGAAAAAACTTCAATATGATCCAAAAAAAATAACCGATACGTACGGGAAGTTCACGGCGGAGCCGCTGGAGCGAGGTTTTGGGACAACGCTGGGCAATTCTTTGCGCCGTGTTCTTCTTTCATCTCTGGAAGGATCGGCAATCACATCGTTAAAAATATCCGGTGTTCAGCACGAGTTTTCGAGTATCCCGGGAGTTGTCGAGGACACCACGGACCTGATCCTGAACCTCAAGGAGATCAGACTTAAGCTTCATACTGATAAGCCTAAGACGCTTTCTTTGAAGGCGAAAGGCCCCGGAGAGGTCACGGCAAAGGACATTGAGGCGGACGCAGAGGTGGAGATTTTGAACCCCGAGCTCCATCTGGCGACGATTGATAAGAACGGAAAACTCGAGCTGGAAATGCGAGCTCGGCGCGGCAGGGGATATGTCTCCTCGGATAAAAACAAAGAGCCGGGACAGTCGATCGGTGTTATCCCGATTGATTCCATCTTTTCTCCCATTCGCAAGGTAAATTTCAAGGTGGAGAACGCCCGCGTAGGGCAGGAAACGGACTATGACAAGCTTGTGCTCGAGGTCTGGACCGACGGTAGTATCCGGCCGGATGACGCCATAGCCCATGCGTCGAAACTGCTCAAAGACCATTTGTCCATTTTTATCCACCTTCCCGAGGAAGAGGAAGAGTCGCCGGCGACTGGAGAAGAGATCAAAAAAACGCCGTCGTTCAATGAAAACCTTCTTCGCAGTGTGAACGAGTTGGAGCTTTCGGTGCGGGCGGCAAACTGCCTGAAGAATGCCGGGATAGAGACTATCGCGGAGATGGTGCAGAAGACCGAGAGCGAGATGCTCAAGACCAAAAATTTCGGCAGAAAATCGCTCAACGAAATAAAAGAGATTCTTTCCGAGATGGGACTCGGTCTCGGACTGAAAGTGGACGATAAAATTGTTACAGAGGCCAGACGGCTTCTCGCGGAAAAACCGAGCGAAGCCTAAAAAATCTACTTGGCAAGGATAGTGATATGAGACATGGATGCGCAGGCAGACAATTTGGGAGAGATACGAGTCATCGAAAGGCACTTCTCAGGATGCTTGTTACCGCGCTGCTGAAGAATGAGAAGATCGAGACCACGGTCGCGAAGGCCAAGGAAATACGTCCTCTCACTGAAAAAATGATCACTCTTGGTAAGCGCGGAGATCTGCACGCCAGGCGTCTGGCGCTCAGTTTTATTCACGACGAGAGCGTGGTGAGCGGATTGTTCTCGCAGATCGCACCGCGTTTTGCCGCCCGGAATGGCGGATACACGAGAATCGTGATGACCCGCACCCGGTCCGGCGATGCCGCACCGATGGCTGTTATCGAACTGGTAGAGCGGCAGAAGCAAGAGGCCGCGGACACAAAGAAAACGGGCAAGAAGAAACCGGAAAAGACTGTCACGCAGTAAAAGAGGGTGTGTCCGGATAGACAGCGACAGTTCGCATCTCGGTTACGCCGGATGTACAGCGATAGATGAATATGACAAGCAAGCAGGAACAAAAAGGCAAGGGATAAACCCTTGCCTTTTTTATTGCATTTACACAAAAGCCTGTTTATGCTACTATTATCGGCGCTTTCTGATAATCTATGGCGGACGAAACAAGAATAATCTCTGCGGTTGCTGCGCGGATGCGCCGCGCTGCTTTTTGGTGGCGGGGCGGAATCGGATTGAGGGTCTCCTTATCCATGACGGCAGCCCTTGTCCTGGTCGCTTTGCTCGTGGGCGTGTTCTTTTACCTGGAGGGAAGGAAAGCCCTTGAAGCAGAGATAAAAAACAGAGCCCTCTATGTTGCGAAAGAACTGGCGGCACTCACGACAGATGATATTATCACAGGCAACCAGAATGCACTCGCTCAAAAGGTCCCTTTCCCTTTTACGACAAATGAAGAGTCGCTCTCTGGCAGCGCTTTGCAGTACCTGGTCATCTACAATCGCAATTGCGAATTGCTTATCGGCAGTACGGACACGGAAGTATTTTTCAAGGGCAGGTCCTATTTCTACTCTCTTCCTTCCGTGAATGGCACGACGAGAGATCAGGTCCCTCTCGCCTGCGATTCTCAACAGACGGCGGCCCCGGTTTTCCAGTCAAAAAAGAACGGCGCTTATGATCTCACGCTTTCCGTGTTGTCCGGGAACGAGCGGGTGGGTTTTATTCGTGTTGGAATTTCCGATCGTCACTATGAGCACAAAGTGTCCGTGATCATGAAGAAGTCGGTTGTCGCTCTGCTCGGTATTATCCTTGCTGGAATTGCCTTCAGCCAGATCATCGCTCGCAGCATTACAAAACGGGTTATTCTGCTTTCAGAGGCCGCTGACAAACTGAGCCAGCAGAACTGGGAAACCCCGATTCCCATTCAGGGCTCGGATGAACTCAGCAGGCTTGGAGACACCTTCAACCGAATGGCGCTCACGCTGAAAAATCGCGAGGCAAGCCTATCGCAGGGTAACAGGGATTTGTTCATTCTTCATACCGCCGGGCTCGACCTGATGGAGAGCCTGGATATCGACACGCTGCTTGCCAAGATTTCTGCGCGCACTGAAGAACTGGTTCAGGCCGAAACCATCTCCCTATTCGCAGTAGGCCGGTCCGACCGGATGCTGAAATATCAGGGGGTATTCGGCAATAAAGCAAAGGCGATCCAGGAACTGGAAACGCCGATCGAGGCTGGCGGAGTTTTGAATTGGCTTGTGAGTTATGGTACGCCGCTGTTGATCCCTGATGCCCAGGCCGATTTCAGACTTGACAGCGCTTTGATGAAGTCGATCGGTGTTAAAAGTATCATGACCGTTCCTTTATGGTCGTCGAACGTGATGACGGCGTTGCTCACCGCGATCAATAAAAAAGGGGGCCCGGCTTTCGACCAGCACGACCTCAGGCTGTTTACGGTCTTCTCCAGCCTGGCGGCCGCGGCCTTGCAGAACGCATCGCTTTACAGTGATTTGAATGAAAAAATGAACGAGCTCAAGACCGCCCAGGAACAGCTTCTTCACTCGACCAAGATGGCAGCCATCGGGGAGCTTTCTGCAAACATCGCACACGAGATCAACAACCCGCTTACAACTGTGCTTGGCTATACCTCGCATCTATTGAAAATCACTGATCTCCCGGATTCTCCACGCCGGATTCTCGGACTTATGGAGCAGGAAACGCTCAGGGTGCGAAAGATCACCCGCAGTTTGCTTGATTTTGCACATCGACGGCAGTCCTGGATGCAGCCGGGTGACCTCTCGCAGCCGTTGAGAGAGACCGTCGTGCTGGTTCAGGGAATTGCCGGTAAAAATTCTGTTGTTATTCATGAGGACTATCCCGCAGTGCCGGTCTTAGTGAAGATGGACCACAATGAAATGAAGCAGGTTTGCATCAACATCATCAATAATGCATTTCAGGCCATGCCGCAGGGTGGGGATCTCCGGATCCGCCTGGACGCATCCCTTGACGGAGAGGTTTTCATCGAGGTTGCCGACACAGGGTCCGGCATTGCCCCGGAACACCTGGATAAAATATTCGAGCCTTTTTTTTCGACGAAAGATACCGGAAACGGAACCGGCCTCGGGCTTTCTATCAGTTATCGGATCGTGCACAATCATGGCGGCAGGATTGAGGTGGAGAGCAAGCCCGGGAAAGGAACTGTTTTCAGAGTGTTCCTTCCCGTGTACCAGAAACCGGTGATGGCATAAGAGTATGATGAGGTGATGGTAAATGACGATTTGCCGCCGGTTAGAGAGTGAGCCAAAATTATGATTAAGGAAAAGATACTCGTTGTCGATGATGAGGAGATGATCAGAGACCTGTGCTTCCATATTTTATCCGCTGAAGGGTACCAGGTGACTACTGCCTCGAACGGCACCACGGCGCTGCAGGAACTTGACCGCTCGGCCATAGATCTGCTGATCACGGACATCAGGATGCCGGAAATTGACGGCCTTGAACTTTTTGAAAGGGTAAAGGCGCGGAAACAGGAAGTGGTGACTATTTTTATCACCGGGCATGGCACGCTCGACACGGCGATCGAGTCCCTCACCCGGGGTGTGGATGGATTTGTTCTCAAACCCTTCACCCAGGAGGAATTGCTGGGGGCAGTGGATCGGGCGATCAACAGCAGCAGGCTTAAAAAGGAGAACATCAGGCTCAAGGCGCTAATCCCGCTGTTCGAGATCAGCAAACTGCTCGTGACTGAGATCGACCTCGCCCACCTGTTCGAAATCATCACCAAGGTGCTCGTACAGGAATTCTCGGCGGACCGGGTCTCGTTGATGCTGATGGATGATGCCAGCGAAACGCTCTTGATCCGCGCTTCCCACGGTCTTTCCCCGGAAGTAGCGTTGAAGGCCCGCCGTAAGGAGGGAGAAGGCGTCTCCGGGCTGGTGCTGAAGCGCCGGGAACCGCTGATCATATCGGCAGGGAAACATCCCGACCCGGAAGTGATGGCAACCATTAATTTAGAGAACATGCCGGCCTCTTCCATGTCGGTTCCCCTTATCGGAAAGAACAAGGTGTTCGGCGTTCTCAATGTGAGCAAATTCTCGGGCTTGCCGTTTTCCACCAGCGACCTTCAGATCGCATTGATCCTGTCCACCCAGGTGGCAACTGCCCTGGAGAACGCAGCGCTTTATGAGAATCTGCGCGAGAACTATTTCCGCACGATCCAGGCGCTCGTGGCCGCAGTGGAGGCAAAGGACCCTTACACCCGGTGGCACTCCACCAATGTGGCAAAATACGCAGTGGCATTCGCGCGGGACATGGGGATGAAACCTCCCCAGCTCGAAGAGATCCACATTGCAGCCATCCTCCATGACATGGGCAAGATCGGGATCAGCGAAATGATCATTAGCAAACCGGCGAGCCTGAGCCGGGAAGAGTTCGACATCATGAAGGACCACCCGGCGCACGGAATCAGGATCCTGGAACCGATCGGATTTTCATCAACCATCATCGATGCCATCTTTCAGCACCATGAACGCTTCGACGGGAAGGGCTACCCCCGGGGCCTTGCGGGGGACGAGATCACACTCGCGGCGCGGATACTTAATGTTGCGGATACGATCGATGCCATGATCTCCGAGCGGCCCTACCGCGGCAGGATATCGATCCAGGATGTCTTGCTCGAATTAGAGCGTGAAGCGGGGCGTCAGTTTGATCCGCGCGTGGCAGAATCCGCAAGAAGGCTTATCGAGAAGGGGCTGCTTAAGCTGGGGATGCATTCCTATCACCAGTATGCGGCTGGAACGGACAATACAGGCAACCACGGTAAAGAAACTCCATACCGGCAGGACGGCATTTGATTTCATGGGGCCGTCAGACTTGACGGTCTGATGCCTGTTCCTTTTTCGGCACCCCACAGACATTCGCGGTGCACGGAGACAGCAGCCGCTGCTTCAGTTTCTTGCCGGCGAGGGAGAGCAAGAGAAGAAACAGAACCGAAAACCCCAGGGAGTTGAAGATAATGTTTTCCCTGCCCATCAGGTTCGCCAAAACCATGATGGGGAATCCGATCAGGGCGAGCAACCAGCCTTCCCGGTAGCCGAAACAATAAGCCTCTTTGCCGACCATTCCAGCAGCTCCGATACAGACAAAGCCGATCCCGACGATTATGACCGACCCGGCGTAGTGCTCCGGCGCACTGAAAGCCCCGGCCACCTGAAGCGCCAGCCCGACGATGACGGTGACGAGAATAAAGATTTTGACCGGCCGCATCCAGACGAGCAAATAGATGGCAGACAGGAACACGCCCGCTTCAAACACCATGATCCCTGCCGTGTAGAACGGATTTTCCAGGGGATAGAGCACCGCGAGAATCGCCGCGCCCAGGACCTGCATCACAAGGCCTGTCCGGTAGGAGATATCATGACGCCGGCCGTAGGCGAGGCCCGCCATGGCTATCTGGTCTTCAAGAGTTTGTTCTTTGGACATGCACGGGTTATATCATGGGGATGCTGTTATTGCAAGGCAAAACCCCGGGAGAGGCAGGGTGGAGTGACCGATTTCTGTAACTTTTTTGCCCGCTTATTCAAAGACAGCGGTGATTTTATTGCATTACACGCATTAAACATGCAAGATTATCCTGGACATGGCCGGCGTGGTCATCTTATGCCTTGATTTATAAAACAAATCATGTTACATATAAATGATCATGGCACTTCGTGAAATTCGCACTTATCCGGACCCCGTGCTCCGGAATAAAACTTCCCGCGTAGAGCGCATCGACAGTACCCTCGACCGCCTTATCGAGGATATGGTGGAGACCATGCGCGCGGCTCCCGGCGTCGGGCTGGCGGCCAACCAGGTGGGAGTGCCGCTCCAGCTGGCAGTGATCGACTTGAGCTCGCGGGAAGACGAAGAACAACGTCACCCGCTTCTCATCATCATCAATCCCGAGATACTCTCTCTGGAGGGGTCGGTCATTGAAGAAGAAGGCTGCCTCAGCATTCCCGACTATGCGGAAAAGGTCAAGCGCGCAGCACGGGTCAAGGTCCGGGCGCAGGACAGAACGGGCAAGCAGTTCGAGCTCGAGGCCGAAGGCCTCATGGCCAAGGCCCTTCAGCACGAGATCGACCATCTGAACGGTCTCTTGTTCGTGGACAGATTAAGTTCGCTTAAGAAGAGTCTTTTCAAGCGAAGGCTCAAGAAGACTTTGATGGAGAAGTAGCTCTTTCGCAAGCTCCGAATTACAAATCCCAAGTTCCAAATAAATACCAATAACCAAATTACCATAATCAAACGTTTGGCATTTGGTGCTTGGTTATTATTTGTCATTCGGTGCCTGGGACCTGGAGTTTGTTATGAGACTCGTCTACATGGGAACGCCGCAATTCGCCGTTGATCCGCTCCGCGCCCTGGTCGCAGCAGGACACGATATTACTGGTGTGGTCACGCGTACCGACAAGCCGGCCGGCCGCGGCCGGACCCTTTCCCCGCCGCCGGTCAAGCTTGCGGCCGAGGAACTGAGGCTCGCGGTGTTTCAACCCAAGCGCGTGAGGGACCCGGAGTTCATCGGAGTTCTCCGGAAGATGGACCCCGAGGCGATCGTAGTGGCAGCGTACGGGCAGATACTCCCGAAAGACATCCTGGCGCTCCCGAAATTCGGCTGCATCAATATACATGCTTCGCTTCTGCCCGCGTACCGGGGCGCCGCGCCCATCAACTGGGCGGTCATCCGCGGCGAGCAGCAGACCGGGATTACCATCATGCTGATGGACGAGGGCATGGACACGGGCGCGATCCTGACTCAGGAGAGCAGACCCATCGGCCCGGAAGACACGTCGGGGGCGCTGAAGGAACAGCTTGCAGCACTCGGCGCAAAACTCATCATCTCTGCATTGCCGCTTCTCGCGTCAGGAAAACTTGCTCCGGTTGCCCAGGACGAAACGAAAGCCACCATGGCGCCTCTCCTTAAAAAAGGAGACGGTCTCATCAACTGGGACCTTTCCGCCCGGGAGATCCACAACCGAGTACGGGGACTTTCTCCCTGGCCTGGCGCATACTCCTTTTTGGACAAGACGATGGTCAAGATCATCGCAACCGGGGTCCTTGACGGGACCGGCGTGCCGGGATTGTTGTATGAAAGGGATAAAAACACCCTTGTGGCCGGAACCGGCAGCGGCCTGCTCCGCATACTGAGCATTCAACCCGAAGGGAAAAAACCCATGACCGCGGGTGAGTTCATGCGGGGACACCGGGGGCTCGCGGGAAAGAAGTTTACCAAGGTATAATGCAAAGTGTAAATTGCATTGGAATAATCCAGTCGGCTGATCCCTCAATTTTAAATTTGCATTTTGCACTTTGACTTTTGCATTGACTCTCTAAAACCATGTCCGAACCCAAAAAAAGAATATTCATCGGCCTCATTGTCTTCACGGTTCTATTCATTACCGCAATAGCAGTGGTGATCTATCTGATCCCCTACGTGGGGCTCAGAAACATCCATCCGCTTGCGCCGAAGATCGTGTTATACGGCATGGGCGGTGCGCTTGGCTTCTTGATCCTCGGCGTGGTATTGTTGATCCTTACGCTTGTCAGGGGCAAAGAGATATTTTTTGCGGCGCGGCTTCGCGGGATCGTGATCGAGGTGCTTTTCCCCATCATGATCGTGCTGGGGAAGCTTCTTGGAATTTCCAAGGAGAAGGTGCAGCAGTCCTTTGTGGAAGTGAACAATCTGCTCGTCCGCGCCCGTTACGCCGAGAGCAGGCCCAGGCGGGTCCTGCTCCTGATGCCGCACTGCCTCCAGTTCAGCGACTGCGCGATCAAGGTCACGAGCGATGTATCCAGATGCCAGGCCTGCGGCAAATGCAAGATCAAGGACCTCGTGGAACTGGCCCGGAAATACAATGTCCACCTCTCGGTGGCCACGGGTGGAACGCTCGCGCGGCGCAGGGTGGCGGAATCAAAGCCGGAAGCCATCATCGCAGTTGCCTGCGAGCGGGACCTGACGAGCGGGATCCAGGACGCGTACCCCCTGCCCGTGATCGGGATCCTGAACGACCGTCCCTTCGGGCCCTGCTTCAACACCAGCGTAGATATCAGCAGGGTCGCTGAAGCGCTCGATTTCTTCGTTGGCAGCCCCGGTGAACCCCGTGCCGCTTAAGGACATCACGCGGGAGACGGCGCTCACGATCCTTTGCCGTACCGAAGACGGCGTATTTGTCGACACCCTGCTTGCTCAGGCGCGCGAGGGCCTGGATGCGCGCGACAGCGCATTTCTCCTCGAACTTGTGTACGGTGTGCTCAGGAATAAATCACTGCTCGACTGGACACTGGATCGATTTTCCGCCCAGCCCGTTGAAAAAACCGATGTCAGGACCCGGAATATCCTGCGGCTCGGCGCCTACCAAATGCTTTTCCTTGACCGCGTGCCGGTGAGCGCTGCCGTGAACACCTCCGTGGAACTCGCAAAAGAGCATGGCAACAAGCACGGGTATGTGAACGGATTGCTCAGGGGTCTGGACAGAAAGCGGAGCACGATCACCTATCCGGAATCCGGGGACCCGGTCGCGCGGCTGTCGATGCTTTACTCGCACCCGGCCTGGCTCGTGAAACGCTGGGTCTCGCGGTACGGCGCTGAGACGGTGGAGACACTGCTCCTGGAGAACAATCGGCCCGCACGGCTCACGATCAGGACGAATACGCTTAAGACAACGCGGTCCGCTCTCCGGGCCGCACTGGAAACTGAGGGTGTGCAGGTATCGGAGACGACCCGTTCTCCTGTCGGTCTCGACATTCATTCCTCACCGCAGTGGCTGCGCACCCTTCAGGCCTATCGGGACGGCTGGTTCATGGTCCAGGACCAGGCGGCCCAACTTATCAGCTTTCTGCTCGCACCTCAGCCGGGAGACACGATCATGGATGCCTGTGCGGCCCCGGGCGGCAAGGCAATGCACCTGGCGGAGCTTATGCATAACCAGGGTACGGTCGTGGCGCTTGAGCTTGATGCCTCGCGGCTCGCGAAGGTCCGCGAGAACAGCAGGCGGCTCGGGACCACGATCATCTCCCCATTACAGGGTGATGCATCGAAGTATCATGCCGGGGTCTTTGAAGGGGTCCTGATCGATGCACCCTGCTCCGGCCTCGGAGTGCTGCGCAGGCATCCCGACGGCCGGTGGAACAAGACAGAACGGACGGTGATCGAGCATACGACGCTCCAGAGGCGAATTCTCGAGAACTGCGCCGCCCTGCTGAAGCCGGGCGGGGCGCTCGTTTATGCCACCTGTACCACGGAGCCTGAAGAGAACGATGAGGCTATAGCCTGGTTTCTCACCGGACCGGGAAGCTCTTTCAGAATCGATGATCCCCGACCCTTTCTTCCGCAGGCAGCGGCAGAGCTTGTGGATACAGGGGGCTTCTTCAGGACGTTCCCGCAGGCGCCGGAGATGGACGGGTTCTTCGGTGTGAGGATGGTGAAGAAAACATAGGTCAAGGGGCATGGGTCATGGGGCCAGGGTGCAGGGAACAGGGAGTCAGTTATCGTATCTGGCGCCAGAAGTTCTTGCATTGTAAATTTACTATGGTAAAATGCAGATTCTAACATGATACGGTTTCTAAAAGGTCTGGGTTTGTTCATTGCGCTCATCGGCGTGGGAATCGTGAGCGCATTCGCCGTTGTCGCATTGCTTCTTCGACAGGAAGAAGTGCGCGTGCCTGATCTTACGGGACAGGACATCGTGAACGTGATCGAGACCGTTGCCCAGCAGGGGTTGCAGCTCAAGGTGGACCGTCGGGAAGCTCACCCGACCCTGCCGAGGGACGCCGTAATTTCGCAATCGCCGGCACCGGGGGGCGGAATAAAGAAGGGCCGTCAGGTGCACGTTGTCGTAAGCCTGGGGCCAAGTGACTCCCAGACCTTAAAACTGGTGGGGGAGAACTTTCGCAAGGCCGACATGATGATACGGCAGGCGGGTTTTTCCCCGGGTACGGTGTCAAGAGTGTCCTCGGACCGGGTGGAGCGCGACATCGTAATCGCGCAGGAACCGGAGGCCGGGAGCCCGCTTGAAAAAGGGGGCAGCATCAGCATGCTCATCAGTACGGGCAGTAAAGCGCCGGAGTACGTCATGCCGGTTCTGACGGGGAAAAAAGCGGAAGAGGCCCTCAAGATCATCGACCGGATCGGCCTGCAATGCAGGGTAACCACGAGATCGCCCGGTGACAGGGAAACCGGACCGGACCGGATCGTCATCCACCAAAAGCCGGCGGCAGGGTCGCCCGTTGCCATGGATGCGACGGTGGATATTGTGGTGAGCAGGTAGCGCTGCGCGCAATTGGAAATTGAAGATTGGAAATTTTAAATTGGAAAGTTGAGGAATCGAAAAAAGCCGATATTACTATGCATTTCATTTTGCAATTTCCAATCTACAATTTGAAATTTCCAATTTTTATTTTTTGAGGAAAAACATGACGAAAAAAATAAAGATAGCACCTTCCATCCTTTCCGCCGACTTTTCCCGTCTGGGCGAGGAGATCAAAGCGGTCGAGGCAGCCGGTGCAGATGTTATCCATGTCGACGTGATGGACGGGCACTTTGTGCCGAATATCACTATCGGCCCTCTGATCGTTGAGGCAGCCCGCAGGTCCACCACATTGCCGCTCGACGTACACCTGATGATCACCAACCCGGAGCTGTACATTGCAGATTTCGCAAAGGCAGGGGCTGATTATATTTCGGTCCATGTGGAGACCGGATTTCACCTGAACAGGCTTATCCAGTCGATCCGGGAGCACAAGGGAGTGAAGGCGGCGGTGGCATTGAACCCCGCTACGCCTCTTTCGAGCCTCGATTATATTCTGCCCGAACTCGACATGGTTCTCATTATGTCCGTGAACCCGGGCTTTGGCGGCCAGTCGTTCATTCCCTCGGCAATGGGCAAGATCCAGCAGCTTCGGAAACGTATTGACGGGTTGGGCCTGGATATCGAGATCGAGGTGGACGGCGGGGTGAAGCCCGAGAATGCGGTACAGATCATCGAAGCGGGTGCTGATATCCTTGTGGCAGGTTCGGCGGTTTTCGGCAAGAAGGATTATGCGTCGGCGATCAGGGGGATACGGGGAACATAAATACTCATTGGAAATTGAAAACTGGAAACTGGAAATTATAAATTGATACCCTGTTTTTACAATTTGCCATCTCGAATTTTCAATCTTCAATTTCCAAGTAATTTGTAATCAGGAGGTTAAATTGACCATCAAAAAGCAGACAATCAAAACACCCTTTGACCTCAAGAACGTAAAGGAGCCGGTATTGTACCGGGACATGTTCCCCTACTCAAACGTGCCCCGGGTGGTGCTCGAGGACCGGATGATCCAGACCAATATTCCGAAGGACATTTGGATCACGGACACCACGTTTCGCGATGGTCAACAGTCGCGGCCGCCCTATACTCCCGATCAGATCGTGGACATCTTCGACTTCATGCACCGGATGAGCGGGCCGAACGGCGTTATCCGGCAGACCGAATTCTTCCTTTACTCGGATAAGGACCGCGAAGCGGTCAAGCGCTGCATGGAACGAGGCTATCGCTTCCCCGAGACCACCGGCTGGATCAGGGCGAACAAAAACGACTTCAAGCTCGTGAAGCAGGCCGGGCTCAAGGAAACGGGCATTCTTACCTCGTGCTCCGACTACCACATCTTTCTGAAGCTTAACCTGTCACGCAAGGATGCGCTCAAACAGTATCTGGACATCGTTGCGACAGCGCTGGAGCAGGACATTGTTCCCCGGTGCCACCTGGAGGACATCACGCGTGCGGACTTCTATGGTTTCGTCATCCCCTTTGTGCAGGAGCTGATGAAGCTGTCGGAGGAAGCCAAGGTCCCGATCAAAATTCGGGCCTGCGACACCATGGGCTACGGTTTTCCCTTTCCGGGCACGGCCCTCCCGCGCGGCGTACCCGAGATCTTCTACTCCCTGATCCATGACGGCGGCGTGCCTTCGAATCAGCTCGAATGGCACGGCCACAATGACTTTCACAAAGGGCTCGTGAACGGTGTCGCCGCATGGATGTACGGCTGTTCTGCCGTGAACGGTGCGCTCCTGGGTTTTGGCGAGCGAACGGGAAACACGCCGGTCGAGGCATTGCTGATCGACTACATCAGCCTCACGGGGAACGGGGAGGGCATCGACACCGCGGCGATCACCGAAATGGCGGAATACTTCCGGCGCGAGCTGGGATTTCCTATCCCTTCGAACTACCCCTTTGTCGGCTCGGAGTTCAATTCCACCAGCGCCGGTATCCATGCCGACGGCATGATGAAGAACGAGGAGATCTACAACATCTTCGATACCACGAAGATCCTGAAGCGTCCCATGGGAGTGATCATCACGGACAAATCCGGCATCGCGGGCATTGCCCACTGGGTGAACAGCCACCTTGGGCTGGACGCGGACAAAAAGATCGACAAGCGGCACCCCGGTCTCGCCACGATGAACAAGTGGGTATTGGATCAGTATGAACAGGGACGCACCACGAGCATTTCCCACGACGAACTGCAGGATCGGGCGAAAAAGTCCCTCCCTGAGTACTTCGTCTCCGACCTTGACCGGCTGAAAAAGAAGGCGTCGGAAGTGGCGCGCCACATCGTTGAGAACTTTGTTGAACGGCCGGATATCCGGTCCATGGACCCGGCGAAGCAGGAACCGGTGATGGAGAAGCTCCAGCGGGAAGATCCTTATATCCAGTTCGCCTATGTGGTGAATAGAGAGGGTAAAAAGATCACCAAAAACATCACGGATATCGAGAACAAGGCGAAATTCGAGACCGCCGGGCTGGGTGATAACTTCTCGGACCGTTCGTGGTTCATCAATCCGATGATGGACGGCAAGAGCTTCGTATCGGACTTCTATACCTCGAAGATCACGGGTGCTCTCTGTATCACGGTCTCGGCGCCGATCAGCAATGACAACAGCGAGATCATCGGGGTGTTCGGCGTGGATATCAGGTTCGAGGACCTGGTGCGGGCGGAGTAAGCATCGAGTCATTCAAGAAAGGAATGCGGAGGGAACGGGATCAGAAAGCCTTGTTCCTTCGCATCCTTTTTTTATCGGAGATTCTTCGGGGAACTATCGCCGCGAGATGGGTGCGACCACGGGGATACGGCCAAACCCTCGGAATCGAGCACCCTCACCACAGCGCTACTCCTTGAAGTGAGCTTTAGCCTTTTCATAGGCCTTTTCGAATTCATCCCAAGCCTGGTCCACATGGGTGGAAAATTTTTTCCATTCTCTTTCTGATTTACGTCTCAGCGCGTCAAGTTTCCGGGACACCGCCTTCTGTTTTTTCTCGGCCTCTGCCAGTTGCTGTTTTATATCTTTTTGCGCCCCCTCTGTCATTTTCGCAGCCTTTGCCTTAAGGTCGTCGAGTTGCCTGCCGAGCTTTCCGAGCCGCTCTTCCATATTCTTCTCGTATTGTTCTTTTTGTTGTGAAATTTCGGTCACGGTTGACTTCTTGGCTTGCTCATCTGCGGGTGATAAGAACGGATTGAGGGTAGTGAAAAGCACGATTGCGGCGATATACAGTGTTCGTTTTTTCATGGTGAACCTCCCGGTTGGTTCTCTTGAGACCTTATTATGAAAAAAAGATGGATATGGAGGCTATTCTCTTTCTCAACCTATTGTAGGTACTATTATAGCTCAATTGAGCGCCTGGCATCAGGCCATCGCTGAATAATCAATAAAAATGTGCATACGGTCTTTTCAAAGATCATAACCTGATGATCCATTAAAAAAATAAAACAATAGGTGCCGTTTTTTTTGGTATACTTTAGGTGTTTTTGAACGTATTATTGAGGCTCAGGTGTGTGGAAATCGACACGCTGCTGGTTCTCCTGAAGGCCTTGATAAACCCCGCACCTGCGCATGGATGTGATCCCAGATGATAAAAAAAAGAAAACGCCAAACCAGTGGTTCAGATGGTTCCGAAAAAGCCGGTGCTGTGCCCCGGGAAAATCCCCCCGTGAATGACGCGGTGGACATCAAGCAGGTTGAAACTGCGCTCAGCGAGAGCAAAAAATTTCTCCAGGCTATCATTGAGGCTGAGCCGGAATGCGTCAAGCTGGTTTCTTCCGACGGCACCCTGATCATGATGAACCGCGCGGGATTGGAGATGATCCAGGTGGATTCGCCCGATCAGGCCAGGGGCAGGTCGATTTATCCGCTTGTTGTTCCGGAGCATCGTGAGGCCTTCAGGAAACTCACGGAAGAGGTCTTTCAGGGTAAGTCAGGGATACTGACCTTCAAGATGACCGGCGTCAAGGGCAGACGGCTTTGGCTCAATACCCATGCCGTTCCCCTTCGCAACGACGAGGATGAGATCGTCGCCCTTCTTGGGATAACCCGCGACGTTACCGAACAAAAAAAGGCGGAGGAAAACCTTAAAAAAGAACGCGATTTTGTGTCAATAGTGCTGGACACCGTGGGCGCCATTGTTCTCGTACTCGACCGTGACGGCAGGATCGTCCGTTTCAACCGTGCGTGTGAGTTGGTGAGCGGCTACTCATTAGAGGAGGCCCTGGGGCGGTTCGTATGGGACTTTCTGCTGCCGCCGGAACAGGTCGAGGGCGTAAAAAAAGTTTTTGGCACTCTCACGTCCGGCATGTTCCCGAACAAATACGAGAACTATTGGGTGGTAAAGGATGGACAGCGAAGGTTGATCTCCTGGTCCAATACCGCGCTTCTAGCCACAGACGGTTCGGTCGAGCATGTGATCGCGACCGGCATTGATATCACCGAGCACCGGAAGGCAGACGGGGCGCTGCTGCAGGAGAAAAAATTCTCCGATGCGGTCATCGACAGCCTGCCCGGGCTGTTCTATGTCGTTGATGAAGCTGGCCACCTGATTCGATGGAACAATAATTTTCAAGAGGTGACCGGCTATTCTGCAGAAGAGCTGGCAAACAGGAATGCGCTCGATTTCTTCGGGGAGGACCGGGAACTGGTCAGCGGCAGGATACAAGAGGTGTTTCATGACGGCAGCGCCTCGGTTGAAGCAAAAATGGTTACGAAGAGCGGCGCATCCGTATCGTTCATGCTGACGGGACTCCGGATGGTCATGAACGACAAGCCCTATCTTGTTGGAGTCGGCATCGATATTTCGGAACGGAAACGGCTCGAAGATCAGCTCCGCCAGTCTCAGAAGATGGAATCCATCGGGACCCTTACCTGTGGGATTTCCCACGACTTCAACAATATCCTTACCGCGATCATCGGATACGGAAGCCTTTTGCGGATGAAAATGACGGATGACGACCCGCTCAGGCACAATGTGGATCAGATCCTCGCTTCAGCCAACCGCGCGGCAACCCTGACCCAGGGTCTGCTCGCCTACAGCAGAAAGCAGGTCCTTAATCCCCAGCGGGTCAACCTTAACGAAATTATTCTAAAGGTCGAGCGACTCCTCGCAAGGCTTATTGGCGATGACGTTGAGTTCAAGTGCATCCTGACCGATAAGGATGTAACCGTCCTTGCCGATGCGGGGCAACTCGAGCAGATCATGATGAACCTCGTGACCAATGCCCGTGACGCAATGCCAGGCGGTGGATACCTGTATGTAGAAACGCAACGCGTTGGCCTCGACGAGGTTACGGCAAAGGCCCATGATGTCCGCAAACCCGGGACGTATGCCCTGATCCTGGTCACGGACTCTGGCATGGGGATGGATCAGCAGACCCGGGAGAGGATCTTCGATCCCTTTTTCACGACAAAAGATGTGGGAAAGGGCACGGGACTTGGACTTGCGATGGTCTACGGCATCATCAAGCAGCATAACGGATTTATCGAGGTTGAAAGCGAAATCGGAAGGGGAACGACGCTTAAGATTTATCTGCCGATCGCTCAAGGAGCAACAGAAGAAACACAATCCAGCGATCTGCCCGCCGTCAAAAGAGGCACCGAGACCATCCTCGTTGCCGAGGACGACGAGACCGTGAGGAATTTTATCACCACCATTCTTACGCAATTCGGTTATTCCGTAATTCAGGCGGAAAACGGGGAAGATGCCGTCAAAAAATTCATGGCCAACCGGGGCGCGATCAAACTGCTCCTTCTTGACGTTATGATGCCGAAAAAGAACGGAAAAGAGGTTTATGATAAGATCAGGATCTTCGAGCCCGGCATCAGGACGTTGTTCCTCAGCGGATATTCCGCTGATATCATGAGCCAAAAAGGACTGCTGGAAAAGGGCTTGAACTTCTTGTTCAAGCCGGTACCGATGAACGACCTCTTGCGAAAGGTGCGGGAGATCCTGGACGGGAAATAAATTCAGCAGCTCTCTGATGGGACGCAGATTTTTTCAGATCATCCCTGCCTTATTTCTTTATCCCCGATCGATAAAATAAAAAACGGCATTTGACACGGATTTACACTGATAAAATTCGGATAACAGCGGATTTTATCTTTAAGAGTATTTAACCATCCGGCAATAGATCCACTGAAGGATCGTTTTTATCCGCCCTTATCATGCGTTAATCCGCCTCTTCAGTGTCCAAATTTAGTTTTCGTTCGCGCCGGGGTCGAACAAGAAACCATACCCGAATTGTTTTGCGCACGGCGTCCCGGCATAGTATAATCCCTCCATGTCCAGGAAACTCAAGGCGAAGGCCGATGCACTGCTCGCGGCCGAGCGCGGAACCATCTCGAAGGCCCGTGGAACGGAGGTCGCAGTCGCGCTGGCCTATCCCAATACCTACCATATCGGCATGTCGAACCTCGGTGTGCACCAGATCTACTCCATTCTTAATCGCCGCACCGATACTGCTTGTGAACGGGTGTTCCTGCCTGATGAGGATGATGTAGAAGAATACATAAAAACCGGTACAAAATTGTTCTGTCTCGAGAGCAAGCGGGAGGTGAGGAAGTTCGACATCCTGGCCTTCTCCGTTTCCTTTGAGCAGGACTATGTGAATGTGCTCAATATCCTGCGCCTCTCAGGCATAGCCGCGGACAAACATGATCGGACCGGGGAGGATCCGCTTGTGGTCCTGGGCGGGATCTGCTCCTTTTTCAACCCTGAACCGCTGACGGATTTTGTCGATCTCGTGCTGGTGGGGGAGGGGGAAGAGATCACGGGAGAGTTCATTGATGCGTACAAGACGAACAGGGAGAAGGGGCGGCGGGAACTTCTGAACGCTCTGAGCGGGATCCCCGGCGTCTATGTACCTGAGTTTTACGAGGTCATCTATCATGAAGATGGGACGATCAAGGAACGAAAGAACCTTGAACCCGGCGCTCCCGACAGCATTGTCAAACGGACGGTCAAAGACTTTGACAAAGCGCCGGCGTCAACCGTTATCCTCACCCCGAATACAGAGTTCAGCGACCGGTATCTGTCCGAGATAACCCGTGGATGCGGCAGGCACTGCCGGTTCTGCATGGCCGGCTATCTCTATCTCCCCCCGAGAAACCTCAGCGTGGACAAGGCAAAGGAGCAGGCAACGAAGGGAGACGACCTGTGTTCCAGGGTCGGCCTCGTGGGTGCCGCTTTGTCGGACTATCCTGACATCGACGATCTTTGTACAGCGATCGGCGGGGGCGTCTCGGTCTCATCGCTCCGCGCTGACTCGGTCAGTGAGACCCTGATAGAACGGCTGGCAAAGAGCGGCCACAAAACCATTGCCATTGCTCCCGAGGCTGGCTCCCAGAGACTTCGCAACGTGATAAACAAGGGGATCAGTGAAGAAGACATCCTTCGCGCCGCCGATATGGTCTTTCGCCACGGCATCCCGAACCTCAAGCTGTATTTCCTCATCGGCTTGCCGACAGAAACTCAGGAGGATGTGGAGGCGATCATCAGACTCTCCTCCGACGTGCACGAGGTCCAGCTCAAACACGCGCGCGCTCTCGGCAGGATAGGAAGGATCACGCTCTCGGTGAATTCCTTTGTCCCGAAGCCATTCACGCCCTTTCAGTGGGAGCCGATGGACACGGTCGAAAGCCTGAACAAAAAACTGCGCTCACTTGAAAAGGCGGTAAGGACGATCGGGAATCTGAACATCATTCACG
>JBARBN010000018.1:0-13501 GCA_049793155.1 Nitrospirota bacterium | reverse complement strand
ATCCTGCTCGTTGCCAGCATGCCGAGCAGGAGCGCCACGATGATGGCGGAAATACCTACTGCAATGAGGGCGATTATCGCCCTGCGCTGGATTGCGGATACTTCATTCTTTGTCTCGGTCATCAGGCTGCCGACGGTGACCAGCAGGTCATCGATACCTTCATCGATTTTATCCGATGCGGCGGCTATTCCATTTTTTGTCAGGTCACGTAGCTTCTCATCTATCAATGATTTCTTAACCGCCTCATCCAACTGTCCCGGTCTCACATTCTTAAGCAGACCGGCTTTACGGGACAGGACCCATTCTGCGACGGTCTCATAACCATACCAGCTTTGCTGTATGGCCCTCACTCGCTTTTCAAGCACGCTGCCGCTCGGTGCCGCGTCAAAGCCCAATTTGGCATTCCCTTTTAAAAATATATCGACATATCCTCTGAAGCGGTCCCGCGTTGCTTCATAATCACCACGGTAACCTTCAAACGCATTCATATCGTTAAAGACCATGGCGGCATCCAGAAGGTGGACCCTGGACTCCTGTACCGTCACCTTCATGAGCACCGCCATTTTTTCCTGGGCTGCACGGGTCTTCATCATCTCCTGCACCCGACTGCCGACTACGGTGATCTTCCAGATCCCGAAAATTCCGGTTGCAGCCACGATCAACGCCATAACCATGAAAAGCGCTGTAAACTTGTGAACGAGCTTGAGATTCATCGTATAATTCTTCATAAGGAGATATCCGCCTGCGACATTTTCACCTGAGCCATCCTCGTTACCCCAAAATTCCTGGCGGAGATTATACCATAGTCATCGGCGAGAGGATATTCTAAATATTCTCCAATTGCGATCCATGAAAAAAGCTAAAGCTGTAGATGTAGGTCCCTGGAGCTTCAGGAATGACGTTAATACCAGGGTGCGTGAGCGTGACTTCATCAGCCCCTTCGTTCTCCCCGATCGTATGGCCTTCGATGACCGAAGGAGCTTTACTCTATCAAAGCTTAATGCTAAAATGCCGTGATTTATTCAACAGCACGTAAAACCCTATCGACGTACGTATTACGCTTCGCTTTCGCGATCTGAATCTCTCTTCAGAATATTTTTATAAGGCAAAGGTGCGTCTGGATGCTTAAAAAAATACTCCTCATAACTCCGCCGTTTACCCAGCTCAATACCCCATACCCTGCAACGTGCTATTTGAAGGGTTTTTTGAGATTGCACGGGTATGCTGTATTGCAGGCAGATCTCGGCATTGAATTGGTAAATAAAATATTTTCCCGGGATGGTTTCCAAGAACTCTTCGATTTTGCCGGGAAGAACGGCGGGCCTATTTCCCAAAATTCACTTCGGATCATAAACAATGCATCACACTATCTGCACACAATAAACCCGGTGATGAATTTTCTTCAGTACCGGGACGATACACTGGCCCCACTCCTCTGCAGTGATAATTATTTACCGCGGGCTTCACGATTTGATCAAATGCCCGATCTGGAATGGTCGTTCGGAAATATCGGAGTGAATGACAAAGCCCGGTTCCTGGCAACGCGGTATATCGAGGATGTCGGCGATCTGATACAGGATGCCGTTACGCCGCATTTCGGTTTCAGCCGGTATGCTGAAAAGCTCGGAATGTCCGCCCGTTCATTTTCTCCGATCGAGGCCGCCTTGCACAGGCCTGAAAATATTATTGAGACCTGGCTGCTTGCTTTGCTGAGGAGCCGTATCGAACAATATCGTCCCGGTGTCGTCGGGATAACCATACCGTTTCCGGGCAATCTCTATGCCGGGTTGAAATGCGGTCAATTCATCAAAAAACACTTTTCTGAGATTAAGATCATTGCGGGCGGAGGATATGTCAATACAGAGCTTCGCGCTTTATCAGAACCTGCGATCTTTGACTATGTGGATTTTATTACCCTGGACGACGGCGAACTTCCTTTTTTGAATATCGTCGGATTTCTTCAAAGGGAAAAAGCAGGGGAGGATCTCACAAGAACGTTTATGCGGATCGGCGATGAAGTGAAATATATCAACAGCACCGGGGAAAAGGATCCTTCCCACGCCGAGACCGGTTGCCCCGACTATTCAGACCTCCGTTTGGATACATATCTTTCTCTCATAGAAATCGCCAATCCCATGCATCGCCTGTGGTCCGACGGACGGTGGAACAAGCTGACCATTGCGCATGGCTGCTACTGGCATCGATGTTCATTCTGCGACACCACGCTCGATTATATAAAACGACCCGGGAGTGCTTCCGCCAACGTGCTGGTCGATAGAATTGAACGGGTGATCGCCCAAACAGGACAAACCGGTTTTCATTTTGTCGATGAGGCGGCGCCGCCTGCGGCGCTGAAAGAACTGGCTCTGGAATTGCTGAGAAGGAAGGTCAGTATTTCCTGGTGGACAAATATCCGCTTTGAGCACGCCTTTACTGAAGACCTGTGCAGACTGCTGGCTGCCTCGGGCTGCATTGCGGTGACCGGCGGACTGGAAGCGGCCTCGGACAGACTCTTGAAGTTGATGAACAAAGGGGTGACCATTCGCCAGGCCGCCCGGGCGTGCCACAATTTCAGCAAGGCGGGGGTCATGGTGCACGCGTATCTGATGTATGGTTTTCCAACACAGACCGCACAGGAAACCATGGATGCCCTGGAGATCGTACGGCAGTTCTTTCAGGCGGGTCTTATTCAATCCGCTTTCTGGCATATGTTCACGGCAACGGTTCACAGCGACGTTGGAAGGCGTCCAAAAAAATATCATTGCAGGCTCATTGATCAGCCTGCGGGGAGGTTTGCGAACAATGATCTCGTCCATGAAGACAGTATTGGCTGCGATCCGCACGTGTTCGCGCATGGCCTGAACAAGGCTTTGTACAACTATATGCATGGTATCGGGACGGATCTTCCGGTCAAGGCCTGGTTCGATCTTAAGGTTCCTTCTCTTTCAGTAAAAAGAAATTACGTGAAACAGGCGATCAATGAGGCACCCTTGTTTGACGGAGAAAAATTAAGGTCCGGGATCCTCTGGCTGGACAACCAGCCTCGCTTCATACAGTGCGCTGCGGCGAAGAAGGGAACACCGAGGGGAAAGAGCAGGCTTGTATTTTATACGAAGACAGAGAGTTTTACTCTGGCGACGAGCGTTGGAACGGGGGAGTGGCTAAACAACGTATTCAACAAGTTTTCAATTCAGAATCCGAAATTAATGTCGGTGGAAGAACTGAAGCAAAAATATGAGAAGCAATTTTCTTCTTCTTTTAAATCTTTCCTGAGGTCCCGGGAATGGAAAACCCTGCGAGAAAAGGGACTGTTATTGATCTGACGTGACAGAACGGATGGTCTTTCACTACAACCGGGGGTCACGCAGGGGCAGCCCCTGAGGGATGCCACCGCAAACATCACAACAGCGAAATCAAACATGGTACACCTCCTGATTTTGAACATTTGAACAAAAAAATGTTCTGAAGCATCAGAACAATCAGCCTTCATTCCAACGGAAACCTCTTGCCTTCGGAATAACTACACAGTAAATACCTGCCGACCGGCGGGTTCCCGTATCTCTCCCGCAAGTTCTATCAGACCCGACGCAGTAGAATGCGAACTGCACCCGAGATCGCAAGTTGCCTTATCAGGGTTTCAGTGCTATGGTTAGACTATAGCGCACAGGGAGGGAGAAAGGATGAGGAGAGTGTATGACACTAGCCGCGAAGCGGTATACGGAGATCTACTTGAGAAAAGCCGATAAACATCGTTTATTTGTATGAGAGGGGATGTACCTGCAGCTAAGCATACTTAAGTCTTATTGACTTCCAGTTACCCCTCGTTTTTAATGTATAGTGAGTCAGTATCTGAACCTCGCTTATCCGGTCATAATCAACCAGGCCGCAATTCTTATGTACTAAACCAAAATAAGGAGATAGCCATGAAGATGGACAGAAGAGATTTCTTAAAACTGATGGGCATGGGCAGTGCAGTTCTCGTGATGGGGTCGCGCGCATCAGCAGGTGCCGCGGAGATGAAAGCAGGACAAGATGATTTCATGTTTCTCCAGTTGTCGGATACGCATTGGGGTTTTAACGGGCCGGCGGTGAACCCTGACGCGACAGGAACTCTGAAAAAGGCGATCGCAGCGGTCAACAGCATGAACGTGCCGCCGGATTTCATTGTTTTCACCGGCGATATAACCCATACGACTGACGATCCCAAGGAACGAAGGAAACGCATGGCCGAAGCCAGGGACATTATCAGCGGACTGAAGGTGAAGGATATCAAGTTCCTGGCAGGCGAACATGACGCGGGGCTGGATAACGGCGAGGCGTTCAAGGAATATTTCGGAAATACCCGGTATACCTTCGACCACAAAGGCGTGCATTTCATCGTTGTGGATAACGTCTCAGATCCGACGTCGAGCATCGGGGATGTTCAACTGCAATGGATGAGCGATGAACTGAAAAAATTGGATAAAAAATCCCGAATAATTGTTTTGACCCATCGCCCCCTCTTCGATCTATATCCAAACTGGGACTGGTGGACCCGCGACGGGGCAAAGGCCATAGACCTCCTTATGCCTTATAAGAATGTAACCGTCCTGTACGGACACATCCATCAGGAACATCACCACAAGACTGGGCATATCCCGCATCATGCGGCAAAGGGCTTGATGTTTGCATTGCCGGCGCCGGGTTCCGTTCCCAAGCGCGTACCGATCCCCTGGGACTCTGCAGCGCCCTACAAAGAACTTGGATACCGCAGCGTACAGGCCAAGGCCGGCAAATCGGAGTTGGTGCTCACGGAATATCCAGTACAGAAAGGATAGGTTTATGAAAAGATCGAAGGTCGCGACCGCGTTGTTCCTTTGCATCGCCATCGTCTTCATGGCGAATTCGTTTGTCTTCAGTGCCCCGCCTGCGGAGCAAACGGCAAAAGCCGACCAGGTGATCAAGATCACGGCAAAAAAATTCGAGTACTCCCCGAACGAGATCAGGATCAAAAAGGGGGTTCCCGTAATTCTGGAATTCACCTCGCTGGACAGGATGCACGGGTTCACGGTCCCGGACCTGGGGGGTATCCGCGCAACGATCGAGCCGGGGAAGGTTACACAACTGCGCATCATGGCTCCAAAGGCGGGGACCTATGAGTTTCATTGCGACCTCTTCTGCGGCGACGGACATGAAGGGATGACGGGAAAAATTATCGTTGAATAATGAACAGAGTGATGAATCTTCGCAGGTCTTTCCGGTTTTGAACGATGGAATTGAGAAGGAGGGTATTCCATGTTAAAAGAGTTCAAGGAATTCATCGTGCGGGGAAATGTAGTGGACCTGGCGGTCGGTATTATCATCGGCGGGGCCTTTGGAAAGATCGTTACGTCTCTGGTGGGTGATGTCCTGATGCCGCCGTTGGGGAGGCTCATGGGCAATGTGGACTTTAGCGGTTTGTTCATCAACCTCTCGGGGACCGCGTATCCCTCACTGGCGGCAGCCAAGGCAGCAGGGGCGGCCACGATAAACTACGGATTGTTCATCAACACGGTGATCGATTTCATCATCGTAGCGGCGGCAATATTTATTCTGATCAAACAGGTCAATCGTTTGAAGAAACCCGTGGAGGTTGCGGCCCCGGCAACAAAGGCCTGCCCCTATTGCCTGTCCAATGTACCGGTCAAGGCGACCCGTTGCTTTGCCTGCACTTCAGATCTTAAGACGGTGTAAAAAGGCGCGCGAAAGGGGCAGTTATGAGAAAACCGGAGCTTTTTTTAATTGCACTCTGCATTGGACTGGCAGTGGCTGCAGCGAGTTCTTTTGCCGAGGAGATGAAGGAGAAGAAGGCGTTAAGCGACGAAGGCGAGGTTTCGTATGTAAAAACCGATGGCAATACTCAGGTCTCCACCCTGTCTGCAAAAAATCTTTTGAAGAATCAATTCAACGCGCAGTTACTGGGGAGCTGGAAGGTTGGTGCGGTTAATGCAAAAACGGCCGAAGTAAAAACAGCGGAAAGCTACTTTACAGACCTCAAGCTGGACTACCAGTACACACAACGGTTATATTCCTTTGTGAACGCGGGCTGGCAGCAAAACAGGTTCGCGGGCGTCGATGAGCACGTATATGGCGGGCTCGGTGCAGGATATAAGTTCCTGGACGGTCCCGCCAATTTCCTGATCGGTGAACTGGGTGTCATGTATGTTGCCGACAAGTATACCGATAATACCAAGAAAGATTATCCTGGCGGACGGGCCTTCGCGAAATACACCTATGCATTTACCGAAAAGAACAAATTCTTCCAGTCCCTGGAATATCTTGATGACTTCAATAAATCGGATAAATACTTTGTAAATTCGGAAACAGCGGTCATCTCCGCGTTAAGCGGCATTTTCTCCCTGAAGGCCGCTTATCTCGTAAATTATTCAAACTCACCGGTGCCGGCTACGCTGAAAAAGAAAGACACGTTGACGACCGTGGCGCTCGTGGCAAACTACTAAATGACGAGTTTAGTGCGGCACTCTCTTCCATCGTACACCCGCCATTTCATGGATCATTCCTTCAGCCGTTGTATTATTTCTTTCAGCTTGTCGTCTGCCGACGCGGGGTCCAGGGTGCAGGCGCCGGCGCCCCTATGACCACCGCCTCCGAAATCGCTGCAGAGACGACCAATATCGGTTTTGCATGTCCGGTTGAGGATGCTGTGTCCGATGGTGGCTGCGACGAACTTTTTCCGCGGCCCCCACTGAACTCGTACGGAGACGTTACATTCAGGGTAGAGCGTATAAACGAGAAACCGGTTTCCGATCGGGACATCGAATGCGTTCCTGAAGTCCGTAATAATGACGTTGTTGTCGATTCTTGAATTATCGTTCAGGACCTGTAAGAACTTGAAGTCGTTCTCCAGGTATGTCTTAACCCGCCGGGCTACTTCCGCTGTCCTGAGAACAGCCTCTATATCGAATGCCTTCAGCAGATCCACCAACGTGACGAAGAAGGTCCCGTCGAGGCCGAATCCCGTTCGCGGATCTATGGTGAAGCCGAGAAGGATGGCCCCCCGCGGGTCGGAGATGTCCTCTATGGTAAGCTGGGCCGAATCGAACCGGTCTGTTTCGGCGATCAAAGGCTCAAAACATTTCAGTTTCTCCGACTGATAGTATTCATATACAACTCTTGCAACGCTCGGAAGGATCGCGTGTTTGCCCTTGAAGACCGGCGGCGGTTTCCTGTTGCTGTCCGTCAATTCATGGTGGTCAAACCACATTGCGCAGTTTGGATGATAAGGCAGGTTAGCAAGGATGTCGCCTTCTTTGACCTCGAATTTATTGTCCGTAATATCCTGGGGATGGATGAGCGCCAGCGATTCGACGTCTTCCATGGTTGTAATCAGCACGGCGGAAACCAGACCATCCAGGTCGCCCCTTGTCACGAGTCTCATCGTCCGTATTCCTTTCACATTTTATAATAAAGACATAAATAATTTAGCATGTTGAGATGGCAAATACAAGCCTTGCGAGCATTGCTATCTCGTGATGTGTTAAAAGCTGACTCGACGCAGAGATGCTGAAAAAACGACTTTACGAGTAATTAATGAGTGTCCGGGATTTACTTGAAAGGGAATTTCAGCCTAGACCTTTGCCACGCGTACGAGCGAGTTATTCTCGTTCAGGCCGTCGATGATGGCGCCGAGACCGGCCATGTTCCGGAGGTAGTTCAGGGCGTCCTGGGATATCTCTTCTCCCGGAACGAGGAGCGGAATGCCCGGGGGATAGACGGTCACGATCTCCGTCGAGACCCTGCCCACGGAATCATTCACATCCACCAGCTCACTGTCCGAGTAGAAGGCGTCGCGCGGGGTCATGATGAAGGGGTTCGTGAGCAGCGGCGGATGGACCTTGTCGAGCGGCAGGAGGGCGCCCTGGAGCCCGGTCTCGGCGGAGATCACCTTGAGCGCTGCAACAAGACGCTCCAGATCGTCCTGGCGGTCGCCGATCGAGACGATGACGAGCACGTGGAAGGGGTCTGCCATTTCCACCTGGATATCGAACCGGGTGTTCAGCTCATGGGACACGTGGTAACCCGAGAGGCCCATGTCCGACACGGTAATGGTCATCTTGGTCACATCCATGTCCGCCATGCCGGCCTGCTTTGCCTGGTCCTTGGTGAAGCAGGTTACGCCGGGGATCAGATTGATCCTGGCGCGCGCCTCCTCGGCGAGCTTGATGGTCCGGGTGAGCAGCTTTTTGCCTTCCGTGGCCATCTGCATGCGCGCCAGGTCGAGTGAGGCCATCAGGATATAGGACGGGCTCGTGGTCTGGAGGAGCTTTAACGTATTGGTGACGTCATCGAGGTTGACCCTGAGGGCGTTTGCGTGGAGCATGGATGCCTGGGTCATGCCCCCGACGATCTTGTGGGTCGACTGGACGCACATGTCCGCCCCGGCCTCGAGGGCGCATTTGGGAAGCTTGGGGTGGAACTTGAGGTGCGGGCCGTGCGCTTCGTCCACGAAGACCAGCAGGCCCTTTTCGTGGGCAAAGGCAGTGATCCTTTCGACATCGGCACAAAGCCCGTAGTAGTTCGGGCTGGTGAGCAGAAGCGCGCGCGCCCCGGGATTGGCATTGATGGCCTCCCTGACCGTGTCGAAGGTCACGTTCAGGGTAAGTTTGAGGTCACGGTCGAAAGTGGGCTGGAAGAATATTGGCTGCGCACCGCTCATGATCAGGCCGGTAAGGACCGACCGGTGGCAGTTTCGGGCGATCAGGACCCTGTCGCCCGGGCCGGTTGTGGACGCCACCATGGCGTGGTTCCCCACGGTGGTGCCGTTCACCAGGAAATAAGAACGGTCCGCGCCGGCTGATTTGGCCGCGAGCTCCTGGGCCTCTTTGATCACGCCCGTCGGGTTCTGCAGGGAGTCCACTTCATCGAGGGTGGTGAGGTCGATCGAAAAGACGCGCGGACCCACGAACTTGCGGAACCGGGTGGCTATGCCTTTGCCGCTCTTATGTCCCGGGGTATGGAAGGAGACCTTGCGGCTCTCGGCAAGGTTGACCATTGCGTCGAACAGGGGGGTACGGAATTGTTCATCCTCGAGTCGTGAAGGAGGAGGATTCATGGCCTCAATGATAGGTGAAGAGGGGTGCGTTGTCCTCTATGATCTTGGTCTCTTCTGCCAGGGCCTTGCGGATGTGTTTGGGCAGCATGAACATGCCCTGGTTAGTGATGCCGTCGTAATACCGGTTCTCACCCTTGATCCGCTTTTCGATCATGGTGTCCAGGTCCTTCGGCGGGAACTTCCTCGGATCAAGGTTCTTCGATGCCAGGGTAAAGCCCCAGGGAAGACCGAAGGACGGTATGGACACGGCATACGGCGCCACCACCGGGAATACCGCGTTCAAGGTCTTGTCCACTGCCGTGAAGTTCAACAGCTGGTGCAGGGCCGTGGTGCCGGCCTGAAGCGATATGGTGCCGTCCGGGCTCAAGCGCTCTTTCACGATCTCGTAGAATTCGCGGGTGAAGAGGAGGTACGCCGGGCCCTCTTCAACCGGCTCGGAGATATCGATGATGATTACATCATAGGTGTCGGTCGTTTCCTCAAGGTACTTGCGCGCGTCCATATACCTGAGGTCGGTACGCGGGTCGTCAAAGGCGCCCTGGTGCCACTCGGGCAGGAGCTCCTTCGATTTTTCAACCACTTCCTGATCGATGTCCACCATCATGCAGTACTCGACGCTCTTGTGGCGGAGCACTTCACGGAGCGTGGCGCCTTCGCCGCCGCCCACGATGAACACGCGCTTCGGGTTTGGGTGCGTAAGCATGGCCGGATGGACCAGCGCCTCATGGTAGATGAACTCATCGGTGACCGTGGACTGCATCTTGCCGTCCAGCACCAGGCACCGGCCATAGCTCCCGCTGTCCATGATCTCCATCTTCTGGTATTTGGTCTGGCTTGCATAGTGGATCATCTTGATGCCGTGCAGATGCCCCTCCTCGGGGCTCGTGTACTCAATGAACCACTTGTTGCTCTTGGGCTCTATCATGCCTGGACCAGTTCTCCCTGCGCGATAGGCTTATGGGGAAGCTTTTCGGTGCCGAGGACTCCCCTCTTGATCTCGACGATCGAGGGATTCTGTGATTGGAACTTCTCAATGAGGTAGTTTGCGGCGACCCTGGGATCGATCAGGTCCCCGCAGGTGAAGACATCTACTGCGGCGTAGCCGTATTCCGGCCAGGTATGGATGGCAAGATGGGATTCGGCGATGACCACCATCCCGCTGATGCCAAAGGGGCTGAACTCGTGGAAAGCGACTTCAACAATGGTCGCTTTTGCCTCAAGTGCGGCATTTTTGAGTGTTTCCTGTACAAACTCTAGGTTACTCAGTGTCGTGCGGTTGCAATCCCGCAATTCCAGCAACAGGTGGGTTCCTAACGCGTGCAACCTGTTTACCTCCTTCTCCGCCTGCTTCACAAGCTCCGGGATGCCTCCCGGTATCCGCAGACACTGCCTCTCGTTCTCACGTGAGGGCTAAGGTTCGAGACAAATCCGCCTCAACTTCAGACGGCGCCAAAAAGAAATTAAAATCTAGTTGTCATTTATCAAAAATAGAACTCTTTGTCAAGGATAAAAGTGATTCGCGTTCATTTTTTTCTTCCGCGCTGATTTTTGTCTCGCCGAGACGGCACACGAGCGGTTCGAGTGCTCTTTTTTTGTTGCGCAATATACTCTTTTTTTCACCGAATGCAAGTGAATATTGACCCCTGCGAAAAAAAAACTTTACTTCCTTCCTTGATAGTTTTAATATTGCCCACTGTGCTCCCGCCGGGAGCCGCCGGAGCGTCAAAAATCGGTTCCTTCGGGGTGCATTTCCCCTGGAGGCTGACTGAAGACCTCTGACTTCTGTTTTCTGGAGGAACCGCCATGTCGTCCGTCAAAAACAGCTTCGTCGAGATCGCGTCCGTGCTTGTGAACCCCGAGATCTTCACCCGTCCCTACACCTGCGACGTGGTCGGCTATGACTGCAAATCGCAGTGCTGCTACCGCGCCTGCATCGTTCCGGGGTACGAGACCGAACGGATCGAGGCGGACTTCGACGACATCCTGTCCTATCTCAGCCCGGAGAACCGTGCCGTGCTCAAAAAGAACGGTACGATCCTCGCCGACTGCAAAAAGCAGTGCCCTACAGGCTGTGAGATCCACGAGGACGAGGCGCAGGCCATCAGGCGGGCCTTCGGTGGCGAGGAATTCCGCTGCGTGCTGATCCACAACAACATCTGCTCCCTGCTCTACACGAACAAGGAAGGGCTCAAATACTGCGCCGTGCACACCTATGCCATGGACAAGGGGCTGGTATGGGAGGAATACAAGTTCGCAGACTGCGTCCAGTATCCTCTTGCCTTCTACTCGACCGGGGAGGGGAAGCAGGTGCTCTCGATCCAGGACACGCCTTATCTGGACCACATCCCCTGCATGAAAAAACCGAAGGGCGAGCCCATGTACAAGAGCCTCAGGAAGACCATCGAGACATACCTGGGGAAGGCTTTCTACAAGGAACTGGAGGCCTACGCAAAGGACAGGCGCCAGGCGTGCAAGTGATCAAGGAGTATATTGTTTTGTGTTCCTGCATACATTTAATCCCTTTTAAAATGTTATAATATCCCTTTATGGGCAACCTCTTCATTAGTTTCACGATAGCCATCGGAGGGGCCATCGGTCTTGTCGTCCTGAGCAAGGTCTTTGACCTCGAGTTCTACACCAATAAGATACTGCCGCTCATCCCCATTCTGTATGCCATCGCCTACGAGGTCCTCGAGCACCGGAAGGTGAACCGGACCAAAGCAAGGGCCAAGACCCTGCCGTCTTCAGTGGAGCGGCGTGACGAAGCTGATTCCTGGTCTGCTCCGGCGCTCTCCTTCAGGAGGGTCATCACGGATGTGGGAGTGAGCCTCGCTGTCAAGTTCCTGATCGAGATGTTCCTTTTAGCGCTTTTCCTTCGGTTCAGCGGCCAGTCCTTCGGCGATGCCTATGGCCCCTTCAGCATCGAGACCGTGGGCAAGTTCCTTCGGGGGGACCACCCCTGGCTTTCGGGGAGCGACGGTATCTTGATGCTCGCGCTCATTGCCATCATCACCTGTTTCATCACCGGCCTGTGGATCGGGTACACCTCGCAGGGAAGAGCCATCCTCGAGGGTGTCCTCGCTGGCGCCGCGATCACCGTTGTCATGTCCATGACCAATATGCTCATCCTGTATAAGAGGATCGAAACGGTGACGGAGAAGCTTGCCGACTCCTTGGGTTACGCGATGCAGGCGGGATTCCTCGTCGTAATCGCGCTCCAGGTGTTGCTCTATGGTCTCTGGAGCGGATTGGTGCAAATGGGGAAAAGGGACCGGGCGCAGGTGGTGGTGGAAAGAAGGAAGAAAAAAAGGACGAAGAAGTAGTTTCTGTTGCACTCACATCAAAACGTCACCCATCCAGCATTGATACGATGACAGTATTTGCAGAATCAAATCACCGTCAATATCCGATATAATCCTGGTATCCCGTCAAAACAGTCTTACCTGGGTCCGTCATTCTGGGGGAATTCCCGGAACCGCCGGGCATCGACGAAGGAGCCTTTCCAGTAGGGGTCCTGGAGGCTTTCTTTTTTTACCTGCCCGCCGGTGCCGGGGGCATGGACGAAAGTCTCGTTTTCAAGATAGATGCCGACATGGGAGTATTTCTTCCCTCGTTCATTAAAGAACAAGAGGTCGCCTGTCCTCATGTCTTTGCCTATTGATCGGGTGCGGCCTTTGAGCGCTTTCGTGCCATGGGGCACGTCCTCCATGCCGGCGGCCAGATAGCTGTATTGAACCAGGCCGCTGCAATCGAAGCCGGCGGGGGTGTTGCCTTTGTACCGGTAGGGTTTGCCAATCATGGACGTGGCGACATCGGCGGCTTTCTCGCCCATAGTAGGCGCATGTTCTGTCTCTGGTTGTGTGGGAAAGGATGCGCATGCAGTGAGAAAGCTGACTCCGAGAAGAACAGCGCAATAAATGAACAGCTTACGAAGTGGTATGTAACAATTAGTTGTTATACAGTTCAAAGCAGGCATCCTCTTCTTTAATTCTCCAAGATAAAATAGAATTCGACTTCAGCTTTCAAATAACTTGAGTATATTCCAACGCTCTCGCGCAGTTTACGATTGTTTTCTCTTTTAGCATCGCCTTATCGTCTTCAGTAAGTGCCAATGCCTCTTTTTTGATCCCGAGTGTTCAGTCTTTTTCGCTCTGTACCTCATAGCATTAACCTAGACACGGTAAGGCCACTTATTTTTTATATTTCCTCATTAGTGTCCCAACGTTGCATTGGCGAAGCACTGTAACATATAGAAAATTATGCACATTCATTCCAAAATACACTTTATCGATTTGAAATTCTCTCCTCTGATAGGCCATACTTCCGCAGTGATGCGGGAGGAGATGACCTATGAATATCGGGAGAACGGTTTTTACTCAACTGCTGGACTTTATACCCAGCTACGAATTT
>JBARBN010000017.1:0-17529 GCA_049793155.1 Nitrospirota bacterium | reverse complement strand
CTGTGGGACACGGAGTGGGGTCCGAGCTTCGCAGGCCGCTCGGCATTGCCATTGTCGGCGGCCTCATTTTCAGCCAGATGCTCACTCTTTACACCACACCGGTAGTGTATCTCTACCTTGACCGGTTCAGGATCTGGTTCGAAGGCATGAGGGGAAGGCGAAGCGCACGTTTTGTAAAAACGGCAAGATAGTTTGCAGCAGGATTGTGAAACTGTATGAATCGAGAGAAGGTTCTTTACCTTTTCATGTTTCTCATTTCAAAGGAGGGAATTTAAAATGAGCAGAATCTTAAGAAACGTCATGTTGGTTGCGTTTCTGATACTTTCAGGAACGGAGCTCTTTGCCGTAGAAAAGCAGGACACTCTGAACAGCGGCCGTATGCCGGATACTGCTGCTCAGGGTGCGCACACATCGGTACTCATCTCTCCCGAATTTACCATTCATAAAACCGGAACTGCGGTATTAATTATGGACTTTGAGAATGATATTGTGAGCATGCTGCCTGAGAGTTCGCGGATACCCTTGTTGGAAAAAGCGGGCACTATCGTCAAGGCGTCGCGGCAAGCCCATATCCCGATTATTTACATTGTGGTGCGTTTTAGAGACGGTTATCCGGAGATCAATGTGCAGAACAAACTCTTTAGCAATTTGAAGGATTCGGGCCGCTTGCGTGAAGGTTCCTTTGGCGCCGAAATTAACGCCAAGGTGGCTCCGCAGCCAGGCGATATCATAGTCACGAAGCGCCGCGTGGGCGCATTTTCAACCACCGACCTTGAGACTATCCTGCGGTCCCAAAATATCAATACGCTCGTATTGTTCGGTATTTCGACAAGCGGCGTCGTTCTCTCCACAGTCCGCTGGGCCGCTGACGCAGACTACAAGCTTGTGGTCATCTCAGATGCATGCGCCGACAGGGATGCAGAAGTTCAGCGCGTTCTCATGGACAAAGTATTTCCCTGGCAGGCAACTGTCGTAAACACTCAGGAATTTCTTAAAGCTGTCGGCGCGAAGGATCAGAAGTAATGGTTGTGAATGACAAGAGGGAACTGCTCATGAACGGAATTTCAATGTTGAGCTTGGTCAACCGATGTCATGGATTTTAGAAGAAAGCGACTGGTATGAATATCGATATTGACAGAGTCATTTCAGGTTTTTTTTCATTAATCGTCAGCGTTTGCCTCTTTAAGTATGAAAGTAATATTTTACACTATGTTGCCAGCGTCCAAAAACACAACAATCAGGGGGACTCAAGTCAGGAGCAGATCGTAATTGTGAGGATATTCGTTGTAGCAACCCGTATCTCGGCGTTGATTGCAAGTATTATCCTGTTTTATCAGGCCATATCGAGCAAGTAACCGGCAAATATCATGGGTTCTTTGCCGATGTGTATTTTCTTCCAGAACATTGGGCCTGGCCGTGGTGAGACAAGGTTACTTTTTCAATAGAATTGCAGCGTGCGGGCCGGCATGCTCACGACTGCCTCTTCTTCTCTTGAGTTTTACCAGGCAAGATGCTATGATTCGCCATTCTCAGGCGTGAACAAAGGAGCGGATCTTGCAAAAAGGACTTGTGATCGTTTTTACCGGAGATGGGAAAGGGAAGTCGAGCGCGGCCCTGGGGATAACTCTTCGTGCTTACGGCCATAAAATGAACGTATCCTTTGTGCAATTCATCAAAAGCCCGTCTGACGTCGGAGAGGCGCGGGCGGCCGAACGGCTTGTGCCCGAGATAGAATTCGTTTCGATGGGGAAGGGATTTGTAAACTGTTGCGGCAGTACCACACCGTTGAACGAACATAAAAAAGTGGCCGACGATGCCCTTAGGGCGGCACGCCAGCGCATCCACTCGGCGTCGTGGGACATTGTGGTCCTTGACGAGATCAACATTGCGGTAAAACTTGGACTGATCGACATAAAGGATGTCCTGGAACTTGCCCGGAGCAAACCGCCCGCACTTCATTTGATCCTCACCGGACGTGATGCGCACCCGGACCTCATTGCCGCGGCCGATTTGGTCACTGAAATGCGTGATCTCAAGCACCCCTACGCAGCAGGCGTCCCGGCACAAAAGGGGATCGATTACTAAAAGTCAAATTGACTTTGAAATTTCACCATGTTAACATACTGCCATGCGGGTTCCGGGAACCCGGTGCAGCGCCAACTCATGAAAACCTTTGCCGTTAATCTGACCATAGAAAATGAACAGTCATTGCCAAGTCTCTACGGCGATCTGGATAAGAATCTGAGACTGATCGAGAACACTTACGGAGTTGTCCTGCAAGCCAGAGGCAACAGGATCCAGATCGAGGGCGAGGAGAAGACCGTCTCGAAAGTTGAACACCTCATAACCCAGCTTGCCGACATGCTTGCTCAGGGTATCATTTGTCAGAAAGATGACGTAAGAGACGCTATCCATGCATTTTCTTCCGATTCATCCGCGGCCTTAAAAGACATTTTTCAGAAAGCAATCCCCGTCTCGAGCAGAAAGCGCCCCGTTGCGCCTAAGAACGAAACCCAGCGAAGATACATAGAAGCCATCAGGCAATACGATATCGTGTTCGGCATCGGCCCGGCAGGTACGGGCAAGACCTATCTCGCCATGGCCACGGCGGTTTCGGCGCTCCTGCGGCGGGAGGTAAGCAGGATCATCCTGGTGCGCCCGGCGGTTGAGGCCGGCGAAAAGCTCGGGTTCCTGCCCGGCGACCTGTACGAGAAGATCAATCCCTATCTGCGTCCGCTGTACGACGCGCTTTATGACATGATCGAAACGGAAAAGGCGAACAAACTCGTTGAGCGCGGGGACATCGAGATAGCCCCGCTTGCGTTCATGCGCGGACGCACGTTGAACGACTCTTTCATCATCCTGGATGAGGCACAGAATACCACCTCGGAACAGATGAAGATGTTCCTTACCCGTCTCGGATTTAATTCGAAGACCGTTATCACCGGCGATATAACCCAAGTTGACCTCCCGAGCGGAAGGGGGTCGGGTCTCATCGAGGTGCAGAAGATCCTCGAGGGCATCGAAGACATACGCTTCGTCTACTTTACGAATAAAGATGTGGTCCGCCACAAGCTGGTGCAGCAGATCATCAAGGCATATGAACATCATGAGGCAGCGGATGATCGGCAACGATAAATCGGCGGCGAAACTTCTGGCCAAACCCCAGGATCAGGAACCCATCCCTGACGAGGCCCCCGCGGGGAGATCTTCATCCCTCCGGATCATTACGTCAGCCATTGCCCTTGCAACGGCCGTCATTCTCGCCTTTGTGCTGCTCCCCCGGATACCGCTGCTGGAACAGGGCGAGACGGCCGACCATGATATCTTTGCTCCTTATACACTTTCTCTCCAATACCCGGCACCTGACCAGACGCTGTCACTTCAGGTGAACAAAGGAGAACTGATCGTTGGATCGGGACACCAGGTTACGGAGCGCGCGGAGCGGATCCTCCGGGAAATAGCCCGCAGAGAAGGCATCGGCAACCGGCTTCCCGCTTTCCTCGGTCTGTGCCTGCTCATCCTTGCAGTTCTCTATTTGTTCTACCGAGACATCAAGCGGTATCGACCTGCGCTCATCACAGAATGGAAGAAGATCGCGTTGCTGGCCAGCCTGCTGCTCATGACGATCATCCTGTCGCAATCGGGAAAATATGTGCTGTCGATCCTTGCAGACAGGCTGCATCTCGACATCATGACGATCGGCTTCGTGCTTCCCGTTGCCGCGGGCGCCATGCTGACGAGCCTGCTGCTCGACTTTCATCTTGCCCTGGGCTTCTCTTTCATCGTCAGCATTCTGCTCGGCATCCTGTACCCGGGTGAACCCTTCATTCCGATCTATTATTTTCTCGGAAGCATCGTGGCGGCGCTCAGCGTGATCCGGTGCAAGAAGCGGACAGCCCTTCTGAAAGCGGGGGCGATGACGGCGCTTATCAACCTGCTGGCCATCGTCTGCATCGACCTGTACCGGGGGGAACTCTGGAACCGCGGGGTCTATGACCTTGCGGCAGGCATGGTCTGCGCAATCTCCGTATCCACGGTCGTTTCGGCGTTACTGCCGTTCTTTGAAACGGTTTTCGACATTGCCACGGACATCAAATTATTGGAATTCCTGGACCCCAACCAGCCGCTTCTCAAGGAGCTGGTGTTCAAGAGCCCGGGGACCTACCACCACAGTATCCTTATCGGGAATCTGGCCGAGGCCGCAGCCGAAGCCATCGGTGAGAACGCCATCCTCGCCCGGGTCGGCTCCTACTACCATGATGTCGGAAAGACTCACAAGGCCGAGTATTTTATCGAGAACCAGCGGCCCACGGAGAACAAGCACGATCGCCTCATGCCGTCCATGAGCAGTCTGATCATCGCGTCGCACGTCAAGGAAGGGGTGGAGGTCGCCCGGGCGCACCGTATCCCTTCACAGATCGTAGATATTATTCAGCAGCACCACGGTACCTCGCTGATCACCTATTTCTATCAGAAGGCAAAAGAACTGCACCCCTTCGCGCCGCTCGCCGAGGAGGACTACCGCTATCCCGGACCCCGTCCGCGGACGAAGGTGGCGGCCATCGTCATGCTGTCGGACTCCGTCGAGGCGGCATCGCGGACGCTCGATAACCCAACGCCCGAGCGGATCCAGATGCTCACCAGCAGCGTCATCACCCGCTTCTTCCTTGACGACCAGCTGAGCATGTGCGACCTGACGCTCAAGGACCTGCGGGTCATATCCAAGAGCTTTAATCTTGTCCTCACCGGCATGTTCCATCATCGTATCGACTATCCCGGCATGGATTTCAGCGGAGAAAAGAAGCACAGTGAACATCAGGATAACAAACAATCTGAAGAAAAGAAGACTGCCGACGGCGTTGCTCGTGAAAAAACTCGAGAAACTGCTTCAGGGTCTCGGTCTTCCTGAAGCCGAGTTGAGCGTGCTGTTCATCGGCGACCGGGCCATGCGCACGCTCAATCATGCCTGGCGTAACCGGGATAAAACCACGGATGTCCTCTCCTTCCCGCTTCGCGAGGGGCGCTTCCCCCATATCCAGCCTGACATGCTTGGTGATATTGTGATCTCCGTTCCGGTTGCGGTGCGCCAGGCGGATGAGGCAGGTCATTCTCTTACCGTTGAACTCGAACGACTGCTCGTTCATGGCCTGCTCCATTTGCTCGGCTACGATCATGAACAAGGCCTGAGAGAAGCCCGCCATATGGAACGGAGGGAGCGACAGCTCCTGAAGAAGCTTGACGAATGAAACCTAAGAACTGGATACAGCGCGCTAACGTGGCGATCGAGGGGGTCATTTATGCCGTCAAGACCCAGCGGCATATGCGTTACCATCTCTTTGCGGCGCTGGCTGCACTGATCCTTGGCCTTGCCCTGAACATCTCTCGAACTGATTTTATTCTGCTGTGCATGGCGATCGTGCTTGTTCTGATCACCGAAATGCTGAACACCGCCATCGAGACGATGGTGGACATGATCTCCGAAGAATATCATCCCAAGGCCAAGAACGCCAAGGACATCGCTGCCGGGGTCGTGCTCATTGCCTCCATAGGGTCCTTAATGCTGGCGTATCTGATCCTGTACCCCGCGTTCAAAGAAGCCGTCATGGCGGGACACTGGCAAATACGCAAGGCGCCGAACGACGTTGTGGCTTTCGTTGCCCTTGCCGTCGTCATCATTCTGGTCATCATTCTCAAGGCATTCTTCGGCAAGGGTGAGCCGCTGCACGGCGGGATGCCGAGCGGTCATGCCGCGGTGTCCTTTTCCGTCTGGACCGCTGCGCTCTATCTTTCCGATTCCGTACCGATCATTATTCTGACCTTTCTGCTTGCCGGAATGGTAAGCTGGAGCAGATGGTCGTCGGGCATTCACCGGCCCATCGAGGTGATCGCCGGCGCATTGCTCGGTCTAGGGGTGACCTTTCTATTTTTTCGACTGTTCAGTTGATACGCATCAACGAAAAGGCCGGAACCGAAAGGGCGCCTCTCGCAGAGCGCGCCCCCGATCAGGTCGAGGGCAGGATGCGGACGCAGGGTTACGCCCATACTTTTAATACCTGGCTTTAATCTCGAATATGTTATTGCGCTTTTCTCAGCGAACTCTGCGTCTCTGCGAGAAAATTCATCTTCTCAGTTATCGCTTTTATATTATGGTTATCTCAGGAGGTATGCTTGATCAAGCGTATACTGGACGACCTGGTCACCGAGGGAAGCGAAGTTCAGGCTGCGATCTTTCTTGATGGAGAAGGGGAGACCATTGGTCAATCAGGAGACCGCGACGTAGACATACAACTGATCGGGGCGTGGAAAGAGATCCATCTCGACCAGATCAAGGACATCAGCAAACGACTGAAGTTAGGGAAGGTGCACGCGGTATTATTCTCGCTGGACAAGGGGCAGGAACTGGTGGTCCCGGTAGCAGATGAGTATTGTTTAGTGCTTTTCCTGTCGGTTAACGCCAATTACCGGGTCGCATTGAACAAGGCCCGGGAAGCCGTGGAACGGTTGATCAAAGATATCGGCTGACCCTTGACGAAAGCACCGCTACAATTGATCGTACACCCCTAATTTCCTGAATTTCTCATATCTTCGCTTCACGAGTTCGTCAGACGATGTATTCCTGATATCAGTCAGATTTCTCGTAACGGCTTCCTTAAGCAATTCCGCGGCCCTTCGCGCGTCACGGTGTGCCCCCCCGATAGGCTCCTCTACCACTTCATCGATCACATTCATGTGAAAGAGGTCCTGTGCCGTGATCTTGAGCAGTTCGGCGGCCTCACTCGCCTTGGCGCCGTTGTTCCAGAGGATGGCGGCGCATCCTTCGGGGGAGATGACCGAATAGGTGGCATGTTCAAGCATAAGCACGCGATCGGCAACTCCCAGGGCGAGAGCACCTCCGCTTCCGCCTTCGCCTATTACCACCGCGACGATGGGGACCTTTAGGAGTGACATGACAGAAAGGTTGCGGGCTATGGACTCTCCCTGGCCGCGTTCTTCAGCGCCGATGCCGGGATAGGCACCCTGGGTATCTATGAAGGTAATGATCGGCCTTTTGAACTTCTCCGCGAAGCGCATCAAACGCAATGCTTTGCGATAGCCCTCCGGATTCGGCTGTCCGAAGTTGCGGCGCACCCTTTCCTTGAGGGTCCTGCCTTTCTGGTGGCCGATGATCACGACCGGCATCCCGTCCAGTTTTGCCATTCCACAGACAATGGCAGGATCGTCGGCAAAACCGCGGTCTCCGTGCATCTCGGTGAAATCGGTGAGCATAGCCTCAATGTAGTCAAGGGTATATGGGCGGTTCGCGTGACGCGAGATCTGAACCTTTTGCCATGGCGACAGACGCGAATAGATCTCTGCCAGCAGTTGATCGGATTTCTTCTGGAGTTTAAGGATCTCCTCTTCGAGGTCGATGTTTCCATTCGACGTGAAGAGCGTCAATTCCTCGATCTTTTTTTCCAGTTCAGCGATCGGTTTTTCAAACTCAAGATATTCAGCCGCCAAATCCTGCTCCTTAACGTTCCCTGGGACGAAGTTAAACCTAAAAAAGCATTTAGACACGGAAGAATCGGATTTAAGCTGTGATAAAAGCGGACGAAAAAAGAATCAGTAAAAATCCGATTTTATCCGAATCTTATCCGCATTGATCCGTGGCAAATGCAGTTCCCAGGTAAAAACACATATGCCGCTCATGATGACGCGGCAGAGAAACTCATTCCACATTAATTGTGACTTATTATCGGATATTAAAGCATCAATGTCAAGGATTTGTTAAAGAAGCGCAATGCCAGTGGAGGAAAGGACCGTTCGAAAGGGTAGAACCTGAGACTATAGGGCTCTATTGCCCGGTAGTATCAGCATTAGTGGGGAAAAGCGTGATTCCGCGAGCCTTTCTTTGAGAGCTTAGAGACTGCATAAAGAGATTTTCATTGATTGCCCGGGGTTGACAAAAGACTGCAAAAAGAACATAATATTTTTTCAACTTATTCAAACAATCGCTTCATGGCGGAAATTGGGTTCATCGAACGGGATGGATGCATGACAAAATCCAACTTAACCAATCCTGCAGGCCGCAATAGCCGCTTTCTTCTTGTAGTGGACAGCGACCCTAATGACCTGATCTATGTCTCCATGCTCTTGCAGCGATTTGAATACAATATCTGTACTGCCAAGACAGGGGCGGAAGCCGTTGAACTGTCGTCCGTCTCTGTTCCCGCCCTTATTATCGCCGATATGGACCTCTCTGATATGAAAGGACTCGAACTGATCAAAAGGCTCAAACGAGAGCAGCTTACGGCAAATATCCGGGTCATCGTCAAGATTGTGAAACACACGCCGGAAAAGGAAAGACTCTGCGTTCTGGCGGGTGCCTTCGCCTGCATACGAAATCCGGTCCAAGCCGAGGATCTTTATCGCGCGGTTCAGGCGGCCATCGAGTCCACGCCTCGCAAGACCATCCGCATTCCCACGAACCTGCCGGTGTCCGTGAACAATGTGCTGCTTGACACTGGTGAAGGCGAATTTGTCTCGGTCCTGTCTGAAAATGGCATGTTCATCCGGACGCTAAAGCCTTATCAGCCGGCATCATCGGTCAATGTGCAGATCACGATAAAAGACCGCAACATCAAACTCGAGGCTGTGGTCCTTTACTGTCACAAATTCGAAGAGGGGCTCTCTAGAGAGCCCGGCATAGGCATTCAATACACCCGGATCGGATCGCAGGACAGGTCGATCATCCATCAATTCATCGATGAAGAGATCAACACAGGTATCAAGGCAGTTTAAGGGAAGAAACGGCGTGTTCGGCGTGAAGCATCGATTCGTCATGGTCCCTTGAACTTTGGATGCGACTTGTGATAAGATATCGGTTGATTGCATATTAAACTCTATCAACAGGAGGAAAGGAATATTATGGAGAAGGTATCATACAAGGATATTGGACTGGTCACGACCACGGAGATGTTCGCGAAGGCAATGAAGGGCAAATACGCGATCCCGGCTTATAACTTCAATAACATGGAGCAGCTTCAGGCCATCGTCATGGGATGTGTCGAGTCTAAATCGCCGTTCATCCTGCAGGTCTCGAGCGGCGCGCGGAAGTACGCGAACCAGACCCTCCTGCGTTTCCTTGCCATGGGCGCGGTCGGGATGATCAAGGACGCTAATTCACCCGTGAAGTTCTCCCTTCACCTTGACCATGGCGATACCTTCGAACTCTGCAAATCCTGCGTTGATACGGGTTTTTCATCTATCATGATCGACGGGTCCCATCATTCATACGATGACAATGTGAAATTAACTAGACAGGTGGTTGAATATTGCCACGCCAATAATGTCGTAGTAGAGGGGGAACTGGGCCAACTTGCGGGCATTGAGGACGCGGTCTCTGCGGAGAAGTCCACCTACACAAAGCCCGAACAGGTTGAGGACTTCGTGAAGAAAACGAATGTCGATTCCCTGGCCATATCCATCGGCACGTCACACGGCGCCATGAAATTCAAACCCGAGCAGTGCACGCGCGACGCGAGGGGCGTACTGGTCCCGCCTCCGCTCAGGTTCGACATCCTCGAGGAGATCGAAAAAAGGATCCCGGGTTTCCCCATCGTACTGCATGGGGCATCATCGGTGATCCCCGAGTATGTCCAGATCATCAACACGAACGGTGGCGCTCTGAAGGACGCGGTGGGCATACCCGAAGAGCAGCTCAGGAAGGCTGCGCGGAGCGCGGTCTGCAAGGTCAACATTGACAGTGACGGCCGTCTCGCGATGACGGCCATGATCCGCAAGACCCTGGCCGAAAAACCGGCGGAGTTCGATCCGAGAAAATATCTTGGGCCGGCACGCGACGAATTGATCAAGATGATCATCCACAAGAACAAGGAAGTGCTCGGATCGGCAGGACAGGCTTAGAATCGGACCATACAGATTGCATGTCACTTATCAGCTGTTGAAAAGGCAGGATGCTTTTCAACAGCTTTTTCTGTTGCCGGCCAGGGAATTTGCACTCGAAGCTTGTAGATGATTACTTAGGCTGGAGATGTCTTTATTGATTCGATTTGCATTGCAACAAAACGTGTCAGATCCTTGAGCGGTTCACGACCTGATTGTGCAAACTGATCATCAGCATTTAGTTCCGCATCATGGGGCAGAAGAGCAAATCGAATGCCTGAACGGTACAGAGTACCCACTTGTCTGCTCCAAAGCAGCATGCCACTTTGTTGCCCCCAGATCCGATCCCTGAACAAGACCGGGCCCGGTTTCAGGGGGGTGTTCGATTCGATTCCGACGCCGCTGCTGCTTATGTCTACGATAGCAGCATGGTGATCTGCCCGGTCGAATTGATTTGACTCGAAGACCCCAAGGTCGAACTCCCTTTTTACCATGATCGGCTGACGTTTCGATTGCCTGTTATCGTCCATTTTTTTATTATACAGAAAAACACCATAAAGGGAAGATAATATTTTTGTATCCTCGGAATATTTACGCTATAGACTATTCGGCAGAATTGATGGATAATGCGGTACAGTAAATAATGGGCATAGTCAGCATTCTCATACTTTTGAACTACTTATGCGATGCTTCCTCCCTACACAAGGAAGGCAAAGAATGACACCCCAAGAAAACCTCACCAATTTTGAGATTGAAAGAATTCCTGCTACTCTTCTGTAGTGCGGTTTAACTTTAAGGAGATGTGATGAAAATCCTGCTCGTATATCCGCAATACCCGGTAACGTTCTGGAGTTTTAAGTATGCCCTGCAGTTCATTTCTAAAAAAGCGACTCTTCCGCCACTTGGGCTTCTGACCGTTGCAGCCATGCTGCCCCCTGATTGGCAGGTACGTCTCATTGACAAGAACGTGAAGACGCTTTCGGACGCTGATCTTCTCTGGGCCGATTATGTTTTTTTAAGCGCCATGTCGATCCAGCGCGAATCGGTCGACAGGATCATTCTCCGGTGTAAGTCGCTCGGCGTCAAAATGATCGCGGGCGGGCCTCTGTTCACGTCTGTTCCGGAAGAGTTCAGCGATGTCGATCACCTCATTCTGAACGAGGCGGAGATAACACTCCCGCTTTTCCTCGCGGACCTGAAGGAGGGGATGGCGCACCATATCTATACGTCACCGCTCTGGGCGGACCTTGCTGCAACGCCGGTCCCACGGTTCGACCTCCTGGATAAAAAAAGATACGCGTCCATGAACATCCAGTATTCGCGTGGCTGTCCCTTTGACTGCGATTTCTGCAACATCACCGTTCTCTTTGGCCGCGCACCGCGGACCAAGGGCGTGTCGCAGGTCCTTGCCGAACTCGATTCACTCTATACCCAGGGGTGGCGGGGAAGCGTGTTCATTGTGGACGACAATTTCATCGGCAATAAAGGAAAACTCAAGAAGGAGCTTCTTCCCGCCATTATCGACTGGATGGAGAAAAGAAAACACCCCTTCGTACTCTACACCGAAGTGTCCATCAACCTTGCGGACGATCCGGAACTCATGACCCTCATGATCAGGGCGGGGTTTGATCAGGTCTTTATTGGCATTGAATCGCCGAATGATGAGAGCCTCGCCGAGTGCAGCAAGCTTCAGAACAGGAACCGCGACCTCGTTGCCTGTGTGAGAAAGATTCAGCAGGCTGGATTTGAGGTCCAGGCTGGATTTATTGTGGGATTTGACAAGGACCCGGCAATGATCTTTGAACGTTTGATCGAGTTCATCCAGGAAAGCGGCATCGTGACCGCAATGGTCGGCCTTTTAAACGCGCCCCATGGCACAAAGCTCTATCAGCGCATGAAGCAGGAAGGGAGGCTCGTGAAATCTCCGACCGGCGACAACACTGACTACTCGATCAATTTCACCCCGAAGATGAGCCACGAAGCCCTCCTGTCCGGCTATAACTCGATCCTGAAAACGATCTATTCGCCGAAGCACTATTATGCGCGGGTAAAAACTTTTTTGAAGGGACACCATCCTGCACGGGCGCGGTCCGGAAGTTTCCGGCTCAATTATGTCATGGCCGGGTTTAAGTCGGTCGTCCGGCTTGGCATCATCGGCAGAGAGCGCTACCAGTACTGGAAGCTTTTCTTCTGGTCTCTTTTCAGAAGGCCGAGGCTGTTCCCGCTCGCAATCACCTTCGCGATCTACGGATTTCACTTCCGAAGGGTATTCAAGAACCACGAAAAGGCTTTTCGGGCAGGCATTGCGCGCTAGTCCGGCATAGTTTTCTCTGCCCATAGCGCGTATTGTCCGGATTTAGCCTCAGAAAACAGAGCGATGATCCTGATTGAACTGTCTCTGTGTCCTCTATTCCCCTCTGCGCCATGTGGCTATAATGCGGACGATGGAACGCATTTTTATTTTTTCTGCCCCTGTTTCGCAGTTGAATTCCGGCCTCCTTTCTCACTTTATATCCCAATAGTTTTATGCTATAATCCCCCGCATCAATGAACAGGACCCGTTAAAAAAACGGTTGATTTTTCAGTCCCGTTTCGTGTTTGAGGGATATGTCAAAAACACTGCCTTTATTACAACCGGGAACCGGTACTGAACAATACACGCTTCACATCCCATTGTATAAGGTGCTGCTTCATAATGACGACCACAATTCCATGGAGCATGTGGTAAAAGCCGTGAAGCAGGTCTTTAAATTCGAATTGAGGGTCTGCGAACGGATCATGATGGAGGCCCATCAAAACGGTATGGCGCTTTGTACGGTAGAGCCGTTGGAAAAGGCAGAGCACCATCGGGACCAGCTTAACTCCTTTTCACTGATTGCCACCATTGAACCGGAGCAGCAATGATCAAGGGAAAGGCATTTTACAAGGACGGCATTCATTTCGAATGTCAGGGAGAAGGCAATTGCTGTGTAACGCGCGGCAGGTATGGTTATGTCTATCTGTCGTTCAGCGACCGGAAACGCCTGGCAGCCCATTTTGGGATGTCCACGACCGAGTTTACCGCAAGATTCACTCGCAAGGTAGACGGTCTCTACGAGCTGCAATATACCGGCAAGGACTGCCCGTTTTTCCAGAACAAACGCTGCCGGGTTTACGAAGCCCGGCCCTGGCAGTGCCGCACCTGGCCTTTCTGGCCCGAAAACATGAACAGCGTTGTGTGGGAACAGGAAGTGGCTTCCTGGTGTCCGGGTGCAGGCAAGGGAAGGCTCTACACCGCGGAAGAGATTTCTGATATTCTCGCGAAGAAAAAGGACGCATTGTGACCCTTGAGGTCGTAGCGCCTCCTGATTACCCTGGACCCAGAGTTGTTTTTTGTTGCTATGCCGCTACCGGTGTGAAACGGCGTTGCCGGTAGTTTTTCCCCGGAGATACCTATGGAAAAGAAGCCCTGTGTCTGCGTTGTCGATGATGATGAGTCTCTGCTGGACGTTCTCAAGCGTTATTTCGCAATGCAGGGTAATGCCTGCGACGTTTTTACCAGCGCTGAGGCGGCACTGAATCATCTCGCGGAATCATCCTGTGATATTCTTATTACTGATATCGTTATGCAGGGGATGAAAGGGCTGCAGCTCACGAAACAGGTAAAACTGTCGTGGCCGAATACGAACGTCATTGTGATGTCGGGATTCATTGATGATTATTCCTACGACCAGGCGATCGAGGCCGGTGCTTCGGATTTCATCAAAAAGCCCTTTACCATACACGAACTGATGGTCCGTATCAAACATGTTATGCTGCAGGAGAAACTGCGTGAGATGTCAATCACCGACGAGCTGACCGGCCTTCTGAACCGGCGCGGGTTCTTTGCCATTGCACAGCAGCAGTTGAAAGTGGCGAAACGTGTAAAGGGTAAAATGGCCCTGGTGTTTGCCGATATGGATGACTTCAAAGCAATAAACGACAAGTTGGGACATCACAAGGGCGATGAGGCATTGGCCGCGATGGCGGACATTTTCAGGCGGTCCTTCCGCGATTCAGACCTTATAGCCAGAATCAGCGGCGATGAGTTTGTACTGCTTCTTCTTGATACGCATGAGGAAAATTTCGACATTATTTTTCGCCGTTTGCAGATGAACATTGATGCATTTAACAAGCAGACCGGGGGATTGTTCATTCTTTCGCTCAGCCTTGGCATGGCACTCTATGATTACAGCCAGCCATGTTCCATCGATGAGCTTCTGAAGATGGCAGACAAGCGGATGTATGATCAGAAACAGCGTAAAAAGAATATCTGTCAAGCTTAGCTCGATCCATTTTTATCATCTTTTCAAGAGAACGCGTTTCACCAGAATTCTTTTACACACAATCCATGCCGCTGTGGCGAAATTGGCAGACGCAAGAGACTTAAAATCTCTCGACGGGCAACTGTCGTACCGGTTCGATTCCGGTCAGCGGCACCAGAAATAGAAAAGATCGGCTGTTCAGCCGGTCTTTTTATATTTGCCGATGAGTGGTAGCAGCAAAGAGAGATATTAAAAAAGGAGAAGGCATTTTTTAGATACTTCGGTGAAGTTGCACGGGAAAACTATGAACCCACAGGCTCTTGACGAAGACGGATGATTGTGGTAATTTGTCTTACCAAGAAATACTGGTTCTCAAGGAGGTAGAAATTACAGATGAACACGGTGAAAACGATTGGGTTAATGGTATTTATGACCCTGCTTCTGGTATTCGTGGGAGCGGCGATCGGCGGCAGGGGAGGCATGGTAATGGCCTTTGCCATGGCGGCTATAATGAACGTCGGGATGTACTGGTTCAGTGACAAGTTAGTTCTGCGGATGTACAAAGCACAACCAGTTACCGAGGCCGAAGCGCCTGAGCTCCATGCAATTGTGCGCACGTTGGTCCAAAAGGTCGGAATGCCCATGCCCAAGGTCTACATCATCCCCGATGAGACCGCAAATGCCTTTGCTACAGGCAGGAACCCCGAACACGCGGTGGTTGCCGTTACGCAGGGGATCATGAGGATACTCTCCCGTGAGGAGCTCTCGGGCGTTATCGCCCATGAACTCGCGCATATCAAGCACCGGGACATGCTTACGGGAACGATCGTAGCAACCATAGCAGGCGCTATCAGCATGCTGGCACAGATGGCACAGTGGTCCATGATCTTCGGCGGCCGGAGAGATGATGACGAAGGAAGCCCGGTCGTGGCCCTTGTCATGATGATCGTGGCGCCAATTGCGGCGATGCTTGTGCAGATGGCCATTTCCCGAACCCGGGAGTTCGAAGCGGACAAAGGCGGTGCGCAGATTGCCGGCAGCCCCTCGGGGTTGGCCAACGCCCTCTTGAAGCTGGAAAAAGGATCGCAGATCATCCCGATGACCGACGCAAGGCCGGCCACTGCGCACATGTTCATCGTGAACCCGCTTACGGGCGGCGGCCTGATGAAACTTTTCAGCACTCACCCGCCTATCGCAGAACGGGTGGCGCGGCTGAACGAGATGGCGAGAGGACAACGGTAAAGGACCGGATCAGCACAAGGACTTAGGGGAAACCCTAAGTCCTTTTTTTTGTCTGCAGGTGTGACTATGCATTTTTTTTTAATTACCGGATCGCTTGACTGGCCGGTTGATAATCCCTTAAGGTGTTATTGTGGACACGTGCCAAAGGGCCATGATAAATATAGGCAGGAAGCGATATAAAAAACATTTACCTTACAATAAAAATAGGTTATACTTGAGCGAAATTTATAGGACATAAGTACTCAAATTTTGAATAAAGGGAGGTGTCTGTTTAGGTTCGAGATTGGATATGCGCTCCGCAAAACAATGTTTTTTTATAAGGAGGAAGATACCATCTATGAATCGAATTCGTCTGTATCAGTACGTTTTTGTTTTATTGGTCATGTTTTTTTCGATGACAGAAGATACGGCATTCTCCAAGCCCGCCTCAGAGATGAAACAGCAGGAAAAGAAGGCCGTTCCCGAACAAGTCACGCTCCAGATCGATAAAAGCTCTTTGAACAACGGTGGCACGATCATTGTTACCGGCAAGGCCCCGGCCGGAAAGCCCGTTTACCTCGAAGTGTGGGCTGAGAAGACTGTGAGGGCATCACGGTTCGATGCTGACGTGGACAAGGAAACCGGGAAGAGGCCCTATCTCCTCTATATGACCTATGAAATGCCCGCCTACTACAAAATCTTCGCCCCAAAACAGCAGAAAGAAAATTTCGACAAGATCAAAAAAGAAGGCAGTAAATGGTCATTCTCCAAAGCATTGAAGGACCTTGGTGCGGATGCGGTCTACTCCGTCCCCGCCATGAGAAAGATCGAGAGATATCAGGCCACGCTCATGGGCAGCATCATCGGTTCCCGCGGAACGCTCCTCCCTGATATGGACGAAAAGGAGAATGCAAAACGCTCCATGCAGCTTGTGAAGGCGCGCTTCAGGTCCGTAGACAAGGTCTTGAGCGCCGATGTCGAAGAAAGTCCCGACGGGAACTATAAGGCCGAAATAAAGATCCGGCAGGGTCTTGCACCCGGCTCGTACTTCATCACAGCTGCTGTGGATAAAAATACCAGGAGCCTGCCTCTCTCGTTCGAAAACAAGATCAATTTCCCTCTCGTGTACCTGAGCAATGGAGGAACGAGCGTGAACATCTTTGGTCCGTTCTTCCTCTCTCTCGGCATTGCGATTTTCGGCGTTCTCATGGGCGCTGGAGGCGGATTTATCCTGAATCCGCTTCTCGTTTCCATCTGGCCATTGCCCCACACTATCGTGGCCGGCACGGTGATGCCGACGGTCCTGTTTGCCCAGGGAAGCGGCATCTATAACTATTCAAAGATCAAGTTTATCAACTGGAAACTGGGGACTACCATCGGACTGGCCATGGTTGCCGGAGGCTTTATCGGGCCGAAGTTGACCGAGTTGATCACCCTGGATCAGTTCAAGTTCGTCTTCGGGTGGATCCTGCTGATCCTTGCCGGCCTGATGTTCTGGCAGACAACGCCGGGCTACCTGGAAAAGAACAAGAAGGAACAGGCGATTCTGAAAGAGTTCAAGAAGAAGGCCGAAGAAGCTGCAAATGCAAAAAAGGGTTAACTGCGCCAGAGACACATACCGATAATTGCAAGGAGGACTATTATGATCGTAACATTCTGGGGTCACGAATTTAAAATAAATATCGTCGTGGGATGCATCGGCGGGTTCCTTATTGCCATTGTTTCGTCCATGTTCGGATTCGGCGGCGGACCGTTCATGGTGCCGCTCATGACCATCGCATTGGGACTGCCCATGTACGTTGTCGTCGGAAGCTCGCTCTTGGCGATTTTTTTTAATACGCTCACGGGGACGATGCGGCACTATCAGTTCGGCAACTTCGACTGGCTGTTCTTCGTCATCATGTTTCCCGCCGCGATCCTTGGTGGATTCATCGCGCCGCAGATAGCCAAACGAATCAGTCCAACAACGGTCAAGCGCGTGGCGGTTGCGGGGCTCGTCATTCTTGCCCTTAATCTGCTCGGTTTATATTAAAGAATCGTTCAACTTCTAAAGCTGTTTAAATGACAAATACCATGACAGGATTACGGGTTGATCGGGTGCACGGTAATGAACCTGCATCATTCTTTCATCCCGTCG